>JAEUIK010000563.1 GCA_016793185.1 Planctomycetaceae bacterium
TCAGCGTTTGCTCAATATACGTATCTGGAGTCCTCGCCGATTCAAGAACTACCTGATTTTCTATCGTCCGACTGCAGACGGATATTGGTCATCCGGGTGCTACACGCGGCGCGCGATTGGGAGGAGATTGTTCGAACTGGACCTTGACGCTACGGGGTAGTTCTCGGAGCGCTGTAGCTCAGGTATGCTTGCCTGGCGATTGCGTGTTGCCGTCGATTCGGTTTGTGTCAGGCAAAGATGCCTGACCTACTGAACTGACATGCCGGAGTGAATCGCGCTCCCTGACGTTTCGCACCTTTCCGAGCCGGGGACCTCAGGTCCCCGGAGCCAGCGCCGCGAATGGGCGATTGCCGCGGAGAGTCGTCGGTCGGTTAGGCGTTCTTGCGTTTCGAATTTCACGGACCGGCGATGAATTCCGAGGATTCAGGCGAGTATGCCTGACCCACTGGATCCTGTGGCCTTCAGTTTCCATCGTGCAGCTGCCATCGCAGTTTGTCGCGTGCCACTGCGGGCGTGTCCCGCAGTGGGAATCGCCAACAGGCACTGCTAGGCAAGCTAGCAGTGGCACACAGCCCGACATTTAACAGTAGGCGGTCCAGGAGGTCAGCCTCCAGTAGCCCTGACAGGGCACAGAAAACACAGCACTCTAAAACAACGGCTGGCGCCCCAGCTGCCTGCGCACCACGGCCCACTGGCCAACGTGCATCAGGTAATGGCTCCCCTGCAGGGCGAACATCGCGCCAATCGAGGGGGCGTAATCGACGCCGGTCGGCCGGTCGAAGTCGGCGTCGCTGGTCTGGGCGAAAGCCTTCAGCGTGGCGGCGCGCTGTGCCTGCAGCGTGGCGAGCAACTCGGCCTTGGTGCAGAACTTTTTCGGATCGTCGCTCGCGGCGTTCTCCCTGCCGTACTTCTCGGCAAAGCCCGGGGGAAGCGGCGGCATCGTGCCGGGAAACAGCTTCTCGATCTCGTTGTGCTCCGAGAGGATGCAATGCCCGAGCTGCCAATTGATGTGATTGCAGCCCTGCCCGGGACGATGCAGCAGCTCGGCGTCGTTCAGGTCCTGGACGTAAGCGTTGGCAATGTAGCTCCCCATGTCGATGGAGAGCTGGATCGCTTCGTGAGCGTTCATCGGCGGATACTCCGGGTTGAATTGCCGCCCCACGAGTGAGAGTCACGCCCCGAATTCTCGCCGGCAACCGCGCGACACACAAGCGCCGTGTGCTGAATCGCTGATGGTCGCCGAGCGTTAAACGAGACGCGCGAGGGAGCAGCGAATTAGGTTTCAGTGCGGGGCGAGCAATGTCCAGGGATAGTAAGGAACGTTGCGCAGCAGGCCGAAGGCGATCAACACGATCGCGATGGTCGAAATCCAGTACGGCGAAAGCGCGGCGACCGGTCGGCCGGCCGCCGCACGGAGTCGCAGGTAGGCCCAGGCCGACGCCAGGACTGGCAGGCCGACGATCAACAACGGGTTGGCGGCCCAGGCTTGCGCCCACTGGCCATGCAGGAGCGCATGCAAAGCCCGCGCCACCCCGCAGCCGGTGCAGTGCCAGCCCGTGAGTATGTACAACGGGCACTTTGGAAAGTACACGCTCTCGATGGCGTCCGCGTTACGGAGCAGTAGCACGCCGGGGATCGCGACCAGGCAAACCGCAATCGGCATGAGCGCAGGCCGCCACCGGGCGAACGTTGGCGCCATCGCTAGGGCTGGACTTGAGGCTGCATCATGCCGGCAGCGCCACCCAGGACCATGAGGGCGACGTAGCCGAGCTGAAACAGGAGGCCAAGGCCAAAGCCGATCCAGCACCACATCTTGGCTGAGTTTGAGGCCTTCATCGCGCCCGCCAGATTTCCCCCAGCGAGCATGCCATTGACCTGCGCGGCGTACACGATGGCCACGATCCCAAAGGGCAAGCAACAGCAGAATGTCACCAGGATCGACTGCACCAGGTAATTTGGGACCTTGGGCATCATTCCCATCGGCGCGCTGCTGGCCTGGTACGGGTTTCCGGTTGACATGCGTGGATTCCTTTACGGGGTTTGGCCTGCGGAATAGATGGCAAACACGAGGAGCAGAGTGCCAATCGCACCCATGACCGTTCCAAAGATAGCCCGCCCCCAGCCGTGGCGGTCGGGATGACGCCGCAGATCATAGATCGCAATGCCGCCCAGCAGAAGCGCGATCGGGGCCAGAAAACAGGTGACCGCGAATAAGCCTGCGTAACCCGCTGCGATCGCCCACGGCGATCGGCCCACGGGCAACAGAATTCGCATTCCCAGATTGTCGCCCAGTGCCGGGGAGGCCTGGTGGCTCGCGGCGGTGCGCAACGGAGCGCCGCACCTCGGGCAGACCGCCGTCATGCCAAAGAGTTGGTTGCCGCATTGGTAACAGTTCATCGCCGCCTGCCCTACGATTATGTCAGCGGCTGGAAACCACTGAGTATTTGTGCGCCGCGCAGCCGGGGGCAATTTCCGACGTATCGTCCGGAAGTTCGGCGGCAGTGTCAAGCGAATCTTAGGCGTGGCGGACGATCGACGCTCATTTCACCTCCAGCACATCAATCTTCAATCGCCCCAGCACTTGGGCGACCGGCAGGAAGCAGCCCAGCGCACTGGCATCCTGCAGATTCGAATGCGCGAGCTTGATGTGCCCTGCCCCGATGCCGCCGCGGGCAAGCGTCGCATCGAGCGGAATCCAGTGACCGGCGATGTAGACCTCGTTCCACATGTGGAAGCCGAATCCGGCCGGCGTCGACGTGTACACCAGGCCGGTCGCGACACGCGCCGGGATGCCCCGGGCACGGCACAGCGCCGCCAACAGCACCGCATGCTCGGTGCAATCCCCTTCGGGCTGGCGGGCCACGTCGGCCGCCGTGGCGAACGCGTGGCTGAAACCCTTCTTCTGGATATGGCGCTGGACGAACTTCTCGAGCGCCATCGCCGTCTTCCAGGGATCCGTCTCAGAGCCGGCCGCGGCGGCGGCTAGTTCCATCACCTTGGGGTCGTTGCTCTGGATCAGGTTGTTCGGAGCGCTGTCGTGATGCCCCGGCGCCGGTTCGGTCGCCCCCAGGTCGTCGTCACCCGGGCGCTGGCTCTTGACGGTCAGTTCGATCGTGCTGGGTCCGGAGAGCTTAGTCGCTTGCGTGCCGCCATCGATGAAGACGCCGGCGGGATCGCCATCCTTGAGCTCGATCCGATAGCGAATCTCGCGGGCCGCGTGCGGATCGTCGAGCGGCGGATCGATCCGCACGACCGAATCGAAGCCGAGATCGAAGGGCTTTTCGGGCAAGCGTTGCTCGGCCACCGCACGCGAGGAGCGATACGTCACCTGGTCAAAGGCTTCCATCCGCGTCTTCAGCACTTCGCCGGCGCGATTGACCCACAGCCGCGAGTTCATCTTGAGCCCGCCGGGCAATGTCGTCTGGCTGTCGACTTCGAGCAGCTCGTAGTCGCCAGCCAGGAGCGGCGTCTGGGCGTAATCGAGCGCCTGCAACTGGACCTCAGCCACGAGCACTTCGCTGAGGAGAGGCACCAACAGCTTGTGGGTGCGCCGGTCGCCCGGCCGCAAGGGGCGCCGCAGCAACTCGCGTTCGAGCGCCGCGAATCCGCCGACTTGCGGATCCCACGGGATCTCGCGGCGGGTGGTCTGGCCGCCGGCCGTGCTTTCGACGAGGAGGCGATCGTCGGCAACCCGTCCACGGCAGATTAGCGGCGCCGGACCGAGCCTGGCCTCGGTGACAAAATCGAGGATTCTCCCGTCGGCAGTCTCGTTGCTGGTCACCAGGATCTGCTGGTCGCTGGCCTGTCCAAACCGGGTGAGCCAGAGGCGCGTGTCGACCGTGGTTTGCGCGAGCGGACGCCCCTGGCGTTGCACCGCTTCGATCTTCGAGTGGATGTAGCCGACGTGGTTTCCTTTAAGGTAGACGGCGTCCCAGGTCTCGATCGCTGCTGGCGCATCGGCTGCGGCGGCCGTCTGGGCCGGGGTCGCGCCGCGCGTGCTAGCGGGGGCCGGAGCTT
>JAEUIK010000562.1 GCA_016793185.1 Planctomycetaceae bacterium
GTCCCGCACGGCGACCAGATCACGCTCCGCCATTTGGCAAACCACCGGAGCGGGCTGTTCAATCATATCGAGTCGCGCGAGGTCAAGGATCGATTCGCCGCCGAGCCCGAACGCCTCTGGACGGAGCAGGAGCTGCTGAGCTTCAGTCTCAAGGCCCCGCCGTACTTTGCTCCGGGAGAGCAGCACCATTACTCGAACGCCAATACCGTGCTGCTGGCCCGGGCGATCGAAAAGACGACCGGTCGCGGCTGGGCTGTCGAAGTGCGCGACCGGATCCTCAAGCCGCTCGAGCTACAGCACACGCTGATCCCCAGCGACAATGCGCTCCCCGATCCACATGCCGAGGGCTATGCGCTCGGCACGTCCGAGGGCCCCTTTTTCCATCGCGGCGACAAGTTGATCAACGTTACCCGGACGAGTCCGACCTGGTGGGGGCCGGCGGGGTCGATGATCTCGACGCTCGACGACTTGCACCGCGCGGCTCCGGCGTTGGCCCGGGGGGACTTGCTCAGCCCGGCGATGCGCGTCGAGCTCCATCGGTGGACCACAGCCGACCAATCCGGCTTCGAGTACGGCTTCCATATCGAGCGCGTCCGTGGCGCGATCGGCCACGATGGCGACGTGCCCGGCTATCAAACGGTGATGCTCTATTTTCCGGAACTCGATGCAACGGTGGTTGCGCTGACGAACCTCTATGGATGGAGCGTGCGCGGCATGCCCGCCGACCGGCTGGCCTGGTTGGCGGCGGAAGAGTACCTGGGGGTCCCGCGCAAGCCGTAAGGGCCGGGCGCCGCTGGCTGCCCACGCGGGTTTTGTGTCGGCTTCCGCCACGTTCTACAATGGCGCTGCGTCGCCTGGCGACTTGTGCCCGTGGAACTTGGACCGACGAATGAACGTGATTCACTGGCTCGTGGCCCTGGCGGCTGCGACGGCCCCCGTGACCGACTCAGCGCCGGTCGGCGCTCCCGCGACGCACACCGTGTCGCTCGGTAGTCATCAATTCACCCTGCCGCGCGGATTCGACATCGTGCTGGCGGCGGGACCCCCGCTGATCGAGCGGCCGATCCACGCCGATTTTGACGACCAGGGGCGACTCTTTGTCTGCGAGTCGGCCGGCGTCAACGATAAGGTCGAGCAGCAACTGGCCGAGAAGCCGCACTGGATTCTCTGCCTGGAAGATACCGATGGCGACGGGCGCTTCGATCGCCGCACGAAGTTTGCCGACAAGATGACGTTTCCCGAGGGGATGCTGTGCCTCGACGGCTCGGTCTACGTCGCCGCGCCTCCCAGCATCTGGAAGCTCACCGACACCGACCACGACGGCGTCGCCGATCGGCGCGAGGAATGGTTTCGGGGCAAGACGCTCACCGGCTGCGCCAACGATTTGCACGGTCCCTACGAGGGTCCGGATGGTTGGATCTATTGGTGCAAGGGGGCCTTTGCCGAGCAGCGATATGCTCGCCCCGGACAGGTGCCGTTGGTAACCCGCGCCGCGCACATCTTTCGCTGCCGCCCCGACGGCGCCGGCGTCGAGCCGGTCATGACCGGCGGCATGGACAATCCCGTCGAAGTGGTCTTCACCTCCGGCGGCGAGCGGATTTTCACGACGACATTCTTGCAGCACCCCGGCGGAGGCAAACGCGACGGCCTGATCCATGCCATCTATGGCGGCGTTTATGGTAAACCGCATGACGTCCTTGATGGTCATCCGCGCACCGGCGACCTGCTGCCGCCGCTGACGCACTTGGGTGCCGCGGCCCCCTCGGGGCTGGCGCGCTACGAGTCGCAAGTCTTTGGGAGCGACTATCAGCACAATTTGTTTGCGGCGTTGTTCAACATGCACAAGGTGACGCGGCATGTGCTGACGCCCGCCGGAGCCACATTCGCCGCGCGCGACGAAGATTTCGTCGTCTCCGACAGCCTCGACTTTCATCCCACCGACGTCCTCGAAGATGCCGACGGGAGCTTGCTCATCCTCGATACGGGGGGCTGGTACAAGCTCTGTTGCCCGACCTCCCAGCTCTGGAAACCCGAGATCGTCGGCGGGATCTACCGCATCCGCCGCAGCGGACCGCGAGTCGTGGCCGATCCGCGCGGGCGGGACCTCTCCTGGGAGACTCTTGCTCCCGGCGAAATGATCCAGTTGCTGGGGGATCGCCGTCCCGCGGTGGTCAAGCGGGCGATCCGCCAACTCGGCGCGCAGCGGGACGCGGCCGTCGCGGCGCTCGCGGGCGCGATCGACGCCGCGCAGCCACCGCCAGTGCGACTGGGCGCCGTGTGGGCCTTGTCGCGAATCGATTCCGCAGAGTCGCGGCTTCTCCTGCGGCGCGCTCTGGAAGATCCAGACGAAACTGTCACGCAGGCGGCGATTCACGCACTGAGCGTCGCCCGCGATGCGTCGGCGCAGGAGTCGTTGGGCAGGATCCTGACGCAGGCGAAGTCGGCCCCCAATCGCCGGGCGGCCGCCGAAGCGCTCGGGCGGATTGGCAGTCCCGCGAGCGTTTCCCTGCTCTTGCAGGTTGTCGGCGAGGAGTCGGATCGCACGCTGGAGCACTCGCTGACCTACGCCCTGATCGAAATCGCTGCCCCGGCGGAAACGCGCCAGGGACTGGCGAGCAAGAGTCCGCGTGTGCGCCGCGCGGCGCTAATGGCGCTCGATCAGATGGCAGG
Source organism: Planctomycetaceae bacterium (assembly GCA_016793185.1). Lineage (GTDB taxonomy): Bacteria > Planctomycetota > Planctomycetia > Pirellulales > JAEUIK01 > JAEUIK01. The sequence continues at coordinate 2,671 of JAEUIK010000562.1, forward strand.
TGGTGGATTGGAACCCGAGGCCGTGGCCGCGCTGCTCACCGATCCCGACGCGCCGCTCGCCAGCGCGGCGACGTGGATTCTCGGCCGGCACCCCGAATGGTCGGCGCGGCTGGTTCCCTGGCTTTCGCGCAGCCTCGCAGCCGGCGCGCTGGCTGGCGATCATGCCGGTACCTATATCGAACTCTTGGCGAAATTCGCCCATACGCTCGACGTGCAGGACCTCGTCGCCGGGCTGCTCTTGGCGAAGGATGCCAGGCCGGCCGAGCGCCGCTCCGCATTGCAGGCCATGGGACAAAGCGGATTGCCGGCGTTACCGAGCATCTGGTCGGACGCCATTGCCACAACGATCGCGACGAACGAAGAGCTAACGCCAGCGGCGATCAGCGTCGTGCGGGCGATCCCGAAGACCGCCGGCGATGGCCAGGCGCTGGCGGCGGCTCTGCTGGCGGCGGCTCGCAATGACCGTTTGGCCGTGAACGTGCGCCTCGACGCGCTGGCGGCGATGCCAGGGGGTGCCAGTCAGCTCGCGCCGCAAGAGTTCGAGTTGGTGCGCGAGAACCTTTCGCCTGACGCGCAGCTCTCGCTCCGCGTGGCGGCGGCCGGTGTGCTTGCGAAGGCACGCCTCGAAGACCAGCAATTGCTCGCGCTCGTCGACACGGTACGCGGGGCGGGACCCCTCGAGATCGAAGGACTTTTGGCCCCCTTTGCGCACACCTCCGATCGCGAGGTCGGCCTGGCCGTGATTGAGGCGCTAGCGCAATGCGCCGCACTGCCGAACGTGCGGGCGGAGACACTGGCCGAGCTGTTCAAGAACGGCCAGGAAGTTGTCAAGGAGCGCAGCCGAAGGCTGCACGAACTCCAGGTGGCCGCCGCCGCCGAGCGGATGGCGAAAATCGAAGACCTGCTGCAGCGAATGCCCGAGGGAGATGTGCAGCGTGGGCAAGTGGTGTTCAACAGCCAGAAGGCGGCCTGTGCGAGTTGCCACGAGATCGGGTATCTGGGGGGCGAGATCGGCCCGGATCTGACCAAGATCGGGCAGATCCGCAGCGACCGCGATTTACTCGAGTCGATCGTCTTTCCGTCGGCCAGCTTCGTCCGCAGCTACGAGCCGATCACCGTCGCGACGACCACCGGCAAAACTTACAGCGGCCTGCTGCGCAAGGATGCGCCCGACGAGGTCGTGCTGGCCTTGAACGCCAAGGAAACAGTTCGCATCCCGCGCGACGAGATTGAGCAGATGGCTCCCGCCGCGGTCTCGATCATGCCCGCCGGCCTCGATCAGCAACTCTCGGCGCAAGAGCTGATCGACCTGGTAACGTTCCTCCGGGCCTGCCGCTAGGCCAGCTCTGGCAGGCGTTACAGGCGCTGCCACGCACCTCTGCCGGGTCGCACTGGACCCGATCTGCAGGCCGGACGTGCCGACGGTGTCGGTTACTCGGCGCGTGGCGCGCCGCTTCATGTTTCCTAGCCGGCAAGGTCGATGACCAGAGTGTGAAGCTGCACGGCCGTTGCTGCCGGCGCTCTCGTAGCTGGAGATCCAACGATGATGTCCGAGAATCGTGCCCGGGGGTTGGTGCTGGCCATCGACGACGAGCCGGCCGTGCTGGCCGAAGTCGCCTCGGTGCTGGGGATGGCCGGCTACTGCTGTGTGACCGCCGCGAACGGGGCCGACGCCCTGGCGCTCGCGCTCAAGCTGCGCCCCGATCTGATCATCTCCGACATCAACCTGGCGGGCGAAAGCGGCCTCGACCTGTGCGAGCAGATCCAGGACCAGCCGGCGCTCTCGGAGATTCCCGTCGTTTTCCTGTCGGGGGCTCAGATTCCCGACGTCGTCCGCGCGGCTCACGCCGCGGGCGGAACCTACTACCTGCGCAAACCGTTCGACGGGGGCGTGCTCGAGGAGATCGTCGAGAAGGCGCTGTGGATGCCGCAGCTGGTGCGCGACCGCGTGCAGGCGCTGGCTCCCAAGGGACGAACGCTCCGCAATCTCGCCAGCCATTCGTAACGGTCGCGGAATGACGCTGGCGGCGCCGGTGCTCCCGGCCGGGCACGCACGGGGCAGGCCAGCGCAGGCGCTGCGGCCGCGTCAGTAATGTGGCGGCTTTTCGTCGAGCAGGCTCGGCGGAGGTCCAGCCTGGGTCGACGACATCGTGCGGATCATCTCGGCCGCTCCCTTGAGCTGCTTTTCGAGCTCGGTGAGCTTCTTGCCCTGCGCGACGACGACTTGATCGAGGTCGCTGACCGTTCGCTGGAGGTGCATATACAGCTCCTCCATCTCTTGCAGCCGATTCGCGAGTGCGCCGGAAGCGCTTCCCTCTCCTTGAGGATTTGTCATGCTGTGAGCTGTTGGCTGGCTGCGCGGCTTGGGAGCCGCTGGGGAAGGATCCGCCCAACGGCTAGCTGGGCACCTGTTGGTCGGCCTGGTTCAGCGACCGCGCCAACCAGAGTAAAGGGCTGGGACCGGTGTCGGCAAGGGCCCCACTCCGCCGACTGCTAGGCCCAAGATTTGCAGCGGCAGTCATCGTGGCAACACGTTCCAAGTTGAGGGGAGCCGAATTCCATGCACACGCAAACCACCGAACAACTCGCGGCCAAAAAATGCGTTCCCTGCGAGGGGGGCGTCGATCCCTATTCGCCCGAGTTGGCGCGCGCCCAAGTTGCCAAACTCGACGGCTGGCGGCTCACTCACGACGGTCAACGCATCCGCAAGGATTGGACGGTCAAGAACTTCCTGGCGGGAATGCGGTTCTTTCAGCGCGTCGCCGAGTTGGCCGAGGCCGACCAGCACCATCCCGATCTCCATCTCGAGGGCTACCGCCAGGTCGCGATCGAGATCTGGACGCATGCGATTGGCGGACTGTCGGAAAACGACTTCATTCTGGCGTCCAAGATCGACCAGCTCCCCATTGAATTGAAGAAGTAGAGCCGCGGCGCTTAAGCATCGGCGCATGCTAGCAGACCGCTGCTGCGCGCGGCCTGACGCGAGATTTCGCGCGGAAAATAACGGTCTAGGTCGCACGCGCGGCGCTCTCTATAATCCCGACCCATTTCGGAATCGGTTCCGATCCGGCCTTGGCCGCGTTGCCGCGCGTTCTGCGCCCGACCCGTCCGGGCTTGCTTCCATTCGTTGGGGACACGGAGGTCGCCATGAAGTTCTTGGACAAAGCGTTGCTGTGCGGGCTGATACTCTCGCTGGTGATTCTGGCGGACGCCCGCGGCGATGATCCGCAACTCGACGGCAGGCACTGCCGGCAATCGGCTTGCCAGGAGAGGACTGCACACTGCCCGATCCTGCGCGCCGCCGAATGCACGGCGCGGCTCAGCTCGGCGGTCGACAAGGCCGCGAGCAGCGGCGAGGTGATTCTCACCGTCACGCCGCGAATCGTGATCGTCGACGAGGAAGAGTGCCTGCTGGGAGTTGCCGCGGCCGAGCCTGACTGTTGCCGGGGCGGCGACTGCTGCGCTGCCAAGTCAGCCTGCCAGAAATCGAACTGCGAATCGGCCGCGGGAGAGCCGTGCGAGCTCACGCTCAAGTGCGGCGCCAAGGTCGTCGGTAAGGTCGTCGGTAAGGTCTGTTGCGCCGCCGAGTGCAAGTCGGCCTGCCAACAGCCAGGCGAATGCTGCGAGAACACGGTCGCCCAGGACTGTAAGTCCGGCTCGTGCGAGACCGTTGCGGAGTGGATGGCGGCCCGAACCGGCAAGGCCGTCAAAGCGTGCAGCGCCACGAAGTGCGAAGGTTGCACGGCGGATCGCAAGTCGGACTGCGGTCCGGCCTGCGCCTGTGCCGAGAAGTGCGCCTGCGACAAGTCGATCGCGGCCAAGAGCTGCTGCGATGACGAAAGTGCCTGCCCCGACGTCCAGTGCGACGCGCCCACGGCCAGGCACCCCTCCAGCCGCGACATCCACGAGCGCACCAAGGCACTGGTCGAACTGATGGAACGCCTGGGTCCCAGCGTGATTGAGGGAACCGAGTTCGAACGGGTCCCGTCGCTGACCATTCCTTCGACCGCGGCGCTGGACCAGCCGGTGTCGATTCGCGAGGAGCTGGTGAACTATATTCGCTGCCTGGCGTCCGAAGAATCGGCCGAGCCGGACGAGGTCGATTCCGAGGTGATCTGTTCGGATAGTGACGGCGGCGATCTGGTGCCGGGAACGCCTCATGAGCGAGCGGCGGCCGTCGAATCGCTCCGCGAAGCGGCCGTGGCACTCGAGCACGCGGCGGCGCTGCTCGAGCGGCATAACCTCTACGATGCGTCCGACCGCACTCGCGGCCTGGCCAGCGAGTTGCGCCATAAGGGGCGGCATCTGCGGATGTTCGACACGCATCAGGACTCGGCCGAGACCGTGCCCGCCAGTTGCCACCAGCATCCGGCCCGCGACGGCGTCTCGAAGCCGGTCGCACGTCCGGCCTACACCTTCGGCGGCGTTGAAGTCCAATACTAGCCGGCACTTCGCCCCTGCGGATGCCGCGGCGGACAGGCGTCGCCGCGGTCCCGGAGGAGGCAGAGTCGACGAATCCGAGGGAATGGCACTCGCCTGGGTGGGTGCCATTCCCTCTTTTTTTGTCCCTGCGGCACCCTCAGCGGGGCCGAATTCCGGTTTGATTGACATCCTCAAAACCGGCCACTACTCTAAAGTGGGACAAGACTTAGTGTCAGTTTAGGAGGCGTGCCAGCGTCTCCAACTTCTCTCGCCGGCGCTCCTTTTCCCGGTCGTTCGCACCGCGGCGCTTTCGGCTGACGAGAAGAGGCAACGGATCCGACGGAAGTTCGAATACTGCGGGCCGAAGACAGCGGGCCGACCACGGCACAACGGGCTCACGCGCGTAACGTGACTTTCGCACGCTTGCGCCGCGCGGGTCCGCGCAACGCCGCCAGAAGAGAATCGAGTACACGCCGATGGTACCCAATAAGGGCGACTTCACCGAAATCCTGCTCCGACAAAAGGTGATCAGCCCCGACCAGCTCGCCGAAGCCGAACAAATGGCCAAGGCCTCGCGGATGGACGTGGGAGAGACCCTGATCCGGCTGGGCTACGCCACGGGGGACGAGGTGATGCGGGCCAAAGCCCGCTCGCACGGCCTCGAATACGTCAATCTGAGTGAAGTGGTGATCCCCCCGGCGGTGGTCGAGCTCGTGCCGGAGTCGGTCGCCCGCGAAAACGCCGTGCTCCCCCTGAGCGAGGAA
>JAEUIK010000570.1 GCA_016793185.1 Planctomycetaceae bacterium
TCCAAAACGCACATCGTGGTATGTCGCCAATGAACGTCCAACCCAATAAAATGACGCATGGAAGTCTCCTCCGGGAAAGCGGTTTGCAAACAGAACACCCGCCATCGTACTTGAGGAGACTTCCTTCATAGTTTCATGCCCGATACGGTGATCTGCCGCGCCTGTGGACACGAATTCGAACCTGCCTCGCTGTCGACCGACTCTGGCGCCTGCCCGGAATGCAAGTTCGATCCTAAGCAATTCGCCAATCAGCTCTGGGCCAGCTTCGAGGGGCCCTTCACGCCGCCCGCGCCGACGTTGTTCTATCGCGTCGGCATCCTTCTCGTCGCCGCGATGATGTTGTTGTTGCCGCTAGTCTACGTCGGGCTGATCACCGGCGTGATGTACTTAGAGTACAAGCACGCCACGCAGTGGGGACTTGCCTTGTTGTCGGGAAACTCCGGCTCTGGCGGCCGACGACAGGGGAGCGTGTTCCTGCTGTTCTATCTGGGTCCGCTGCTCGCCGGGGGAATTCTGATTGTGTTCATGCTCAAGCCGCTATTGGCCGCGCGTCCCAAGAGTCAGGAGGCGCAGGTGCTTGACCCCGCGGAAGAGCCTCTCTTGTTCGAGTTCGTGGCGCGGCTCTGCGACAAGATCGGCTCGGTCAGGCCGGTGCAGATCCGCATCGACGCCATGGTCAACGCCTCGGCCAGTTTTCGCCAGGGTTGGCTCGGCCTGCTCGGCAATCAACTCGTGTTGACCATCGGCGCCCCGCTCGCGGCCGGGCTCAATCTGCGGCAATTCACCGGCGTGCTCGCGCACGAGTTCGGCCACTTCGCCCAAGGCACCGGCATGCGATTGACTTACGTCATTCGCTCCGTCAATGCCTGGTTCGCTCGCGTCGTGTACGAACGTGATGCGTGGGACGAACGCCTCGTTCAATGGGGCCAGCACATGCCGCTGCGCGAGCTGCAAGTGATTCTCTGGGTGTCGCGATTCTTCGTCTGGCTCACGCGCAGGATTCTGTGGGTGCTGATGTATCTCGGACATGCGATCAGCTGCTTCATGCTCCGGCAAATGGAGTTCAACGCCGACCTCTACGAAGCGCGGATGGTTGGCAGCGACACCTTCCAAGCGACCGCCGAACGACTGCAGCTCTTGAACCTCGGCTGGCACGCGTCGATCTACGACTTGCAACGCCTGTGGGCCGACGAACAGCTGCCCGACGACGTTTGCCAGTTGCTCTTGCTCAACGTCACTCAGTTCACACCCGATGTCGCCGACACGCTGCGTGCCGAACTGGCTTCGCAGAAAACGGGCTGGTTCGATACTCATCCCTGCGATGCCGATCGCATCAAAAGCGCTTGCCGCGATCAGGCGCCCGGGCTGTTTCAAGTCGAGGGGTGGACCGCGCGGCTCTTCCAGGACTTTTCGAGCCTGGCTCGACAAATCAGTGTGGCATTTTATCGTGAATCGCTGGGCGAGAAGTTTCAGCCGAGCGGACTGGTGCCTGTGGGGCTGGTGCTCGCGCGGCAAATCCGGGACCGCGAGGAGATCGCCGCGCGCGATCGCTATTTTGGCGGCGCCCTGAATGCCTTGCGTCTCTGGGACTTCTCGGGGAGCGAGGCAGTCGAACGACTCGATCTGCCGACCGCGGCACGTCGGCTGGCCGAGTTGCGCGCGGCTGCCGAGCGCGAGAGCCCTGCCTACCACGAGCTCTTCAAACAGTACGACGAAGCCGACACGCGTTGGCTCGAAGCACAACAAGCCATCGCGTTGCTGCGGGGGGGACTAAGGGTCAAACCGGCGGACTTCCATCTGGCAAAGTCCGACCTCAAGGCCGCGGCGGCGGCCGACCAATCGGCCGTCGAGCAAATGCAACAACTTTCCGGCCCGCTGTCGAGCTTCGAAGAATTAACCCGAGAGCGGCTGGCGATTGCCGTGTCGCTGCTCGACGACCCCGAGATAGCTGCGCGACTCCCGGGCGCGGGTTCGTGGCAAACGGAGACCAGAGTTTTGCAGTCGATCTCCGGAGAGCTCGCGCGCGTCTGGCAGCGCGTGTTGCAGCTGCGCAACTCTCACTCGGGGTTGGCGCTGCTGTTGCAAAACTTCAATGGAAACGGTTCCCCTAACACGATGCGCACCGCCATCCAATCAGCCCTGCAAACGGTGGCCGGCCAGCTCTCGGAATTGCACCAGGCACTGGCATGCACGCGATACCCCTTCGAGCATGGCGTGAAGGACGTGAGCGTGGCCCATTACGCGCTCGACCGCTTGCCCGAACCCGACAACGTCGGCCAGATCTACGAGGCGGGTACGGCGCTGCCAAACCAATTGAACCTGCTGGCTGCCCGTTTGAGCTGCCGGTTGGCCTACATTGCGTTGGCGATCGAAGCGGCCGTGGTGGCCTGTACCGACCCGGTGGCGGAAGCTGTGACAGAGCCGCCAAGCGAAAACGGAGAGGCAACGACGACGCCGGATCGCAGCGCGACGACTTGATCCCGCGTGCTGCAAGACTAGCGGGCAGCGACCATCAGGATCGTTCCGACGGTCATCAGCGCCCCGCCATCCAGTCGGCGGCCGATGGCAAACGTCCACGCCATTGCGGGCCTGATCCGAGCCAGGAAGGGTCGAGCCGAACGTCAGCGCCACTCGACCGCCGCCAACGTTATCAAGGGGGAATCATCATGCGCCGGCCTTGCTCGCAGCTCTGCTGCGACTTGACCACGACCGTCAATGCACGGAAGGCGTCTTCGAGACTCGACGTGTTGCGCACCAGACTCGTCACGGCGCGGTAGAACTGCGCGAGGAGTTGCTCTCCCACGGGACGCTCGCTATCGAGCGATTCCTGGTGGCGGCCGGCCGTATCGAACCAGGTGAGCGAAGCCGGCAGGTCAATGAAGGCGATCCCCTGTTCGCAGGCCACTTGCAAGGCGGCTGGGGGCCGGAAGGCCACGGCCTCGGCCCACTTCGCCGGCACGTAGCGGCCGCAACTGATCTGGGCCACTGGCCCCGTCCCCGGCGGCCCCGACTGCGAGAAGTCGAGGCTCATCATCTGGTAGTCCTCTTCGCCGCGCACCGCGGGATTCTTCTCGTGGGCGATGCCGAAGACGCTCGTGGGCTCGCTTCCCACGACATACCGGCACCAATCCACCAGCTCAATCAGGTCGAGCAAGCGCGGTGGTTCGGGGCGGTTGCGGCGCTGCAAATCGGCGCTATCTTCGGCGGGCTTGCGGCGGTGGCAGAACAAGAGCCGCGGATGCCCCAAGCGTGTGGCGATCAACTCCTTCAATCGGAGGGTCGCGGGAGCCTGCCGGCAGGGAAACTCGGCCATGAAGGCGACGCCCGCGGCCTCGACGCGCTGCTTGATCTTGAGCGCGGCCACCGGATCGAGCTCCAGCCCCGACGCGCAGTAGACCGCCTTCCCGGCATCGCAGGCCGCCAGAATGGGAAGCGAGCCATACCACTGCCGTGCCAGGAGGAGCACCGCATCGACATCCTCGCGAAAGGCGAGCGCACGGAAGCCGTCGACCGCTACGGCATTGAACTCGCGCGCGGCTTGCTCGGCCCGCAGGCCGACCGGCTCGTAGATGGCCCGCACCTCGAAGCGATCGCTGAGCGCACGCAAGGCAGAGCGATGGCGGGTTTCCCAATCATTGCCCAGGCCGACAAGACCGACGCGAAGCTTCATTTCGTCGTGAGTTTCCGAGGGGCGAGCCGCGGGATCGGGAAGTGGGTTTTTTGCGAGTTCGCGCCGCGCCGCGAGGAG
>JAEUIK010000582.1 GCA_016793185.1 Planctomycetaceae bacterium
GGTGTTGATCAGCATCACGCCGGAGCGCATCTTTTCGATCGCCACGGTATTGATCAGATGCTGCGTTTCCTTCAACAGGGGGCAATGCAGCGAAATGATGTCGGAGCCGGCAAAAAGCTCATCCAACGGCACATACCGGCCTCCCAGCTCCACCAGCTCGGCATTCTCGCGTACGTCGTGCAGGAGCAGCCGGCAGCCGAAGCCGTGCAGGATGCGGGCGACCCCGGCGCCGATTTTTCCGGTGCCGATGATGCCCGCCGTCCGGCCGTGCAGATCGAAGCCCAGCAGTCCCTCGAGCGAGAAGTTCCCTTCGCGGACGCGACTGTACGAGCGGTAGGTTTTGCGGTTCAGCGCCAAGATCAAGCCCACGGTGTGCTCGGCCACGGCATACGGCGAGTAGGCCGGCACGCGGGCGACCGCAATCTGCTGCTCCTTGGCAGCCGCCAGATCGACGTGACTGAAGCCGGCCGAACGGAGCGCCAATAGGCGAGTTCCATTGGCGGCCAATGTCTCGATGACCCCGCGATCGACGGCGTCGTTGACGAACACGCAGACCGCGGGAAACTCGGCCGCCAGCCGGCTCGTTTCGCCGGTCAACCGCGACTCGAAGAAGACCAGCTCATGCCCCGCGCGTTGGGCGGCGGGACCCAGAAACTCGCGGTCATACGACCGCGTGCTGAAAACGGCAACTCGCAACGCAACCTCGGCAGGCAGAGACGATCAAGCCACATGTACTTGGGGCTCATCGTACCGCAACGGCCGCCATTCGCGAAGCACATCCTCCAGATAGCCTACGAGCGAGGTCTCGTAGTTCTCCACGGTGAACCGCAGGGCATTCTCGCGGGCGAGTTGCGCCGAGAACTGCGCGGGGTGCGTTTCCAGCCAGGCGATCGCCTCGGCCAGCGCCGCGGGACTCTGTTCGGCAAAGAACCGCCCCGAACCTGGCAGGCGATCGTTCGCGGCCACGATCGTCTCCGTCGCTCCGCCCGCCGCGTAGGCAATGACCGGCGCGCCGCAAGCCTGGGCCTCGACGGGCACGATGCCGAAATCCTCGTGCCCCGGGAACAACAGCGCCCGGCAGCGCCGCAAATGGTCGCGAATTTCCTCGTTCGAAGCCCACCCGCGGAATTCGACCAGCGGACCCGCCTGGGCGCGCAGCGATTCGGCCTCGGGACCGCTGCCGATGATCACCAGTCGCCGGCCCAACTGCTGGCAGGCGGCCATGGCCAGCTCGATACGCTTGTACGGAACCAGCGCCGACACGCACAGGTAAAAGTCCTCGCGCGGCGTCTCGGCTGGCGCATAAAACTCGGTGTCGACCGGCGGGTGGATGATCTTGCTCGGGCGGCCGTACGCTTCGCGAATCCGCGTGGCGATCGTCTGGCTGATCGCGACGTAATGTGTCACGCGATCGCTCGTCTCGCGATCCCAATCGCGAATGCTATCGAGCACCAGCTTCTTGGCCGCCGACAGCGACGCGCGCGTGATCCGCCCGCTCAGAACCGTCGAGCCGGTCGTCTCGCCTGGGGGAGGCGCGACGTAATCCGCCCGCATGTGCCAGGCATAACGCATCGGGGTGAAACAATAGCAGACGTGCGGAATGCCCGCGGGCACCGGAATGCTCTTGGCCACGGCATGGCTGAAGCTGAGCACCAGGTCGATATCGCGCGGCAGCGTCATCCGCTGCACGGCGCTGGGCATCAGCGGCAGGAACTTGCGATAGTGCCGGGCGACCCCTGGGATCTTCTGCAGGAAGCTCGTGCGAATGTCCATCCGCTCGATGATCGGCGACGTGCTGCCGGCGTCGTGCAGCAGCGTGAAGAGCTGGGCGTCGGGGAACCGCCGGCAGAGGACTTCGAGGCACTTCTCACCGCCGCGCATGCCGGTGAGCCAATCGTTGACCAACGCAATTCGCACTTCCGGCCTCCTGCCGAGTTGTCGCCACCGCCGTGCGGCTACAATGGAAACGCCCTGCGAATCACATGCGTATGACGTGGTTCCGGGGGCGCAGATGGTGGCGACGAGGCCGTTTGAAGTCAAGATGAGTCGCCGACTTACGCGTTCCTGGCGGCCCCCGCCTCCTTCCTTGGTCGAGTGCGCCGATCATGAGTCTACCCCGCAAT
>JAEUIK010000636.1 GCA_016793185.1 Planctomycetaceae bacterium
GAGGCGTTCCCGCAACACGCAGACGTCGCCGCGTGGCGTGGCGGCAACAGAGCGCTGCCGCAGGAGTGCTGGCGAGGAGGGACGACGTGCTGGCCGACACGCGCGGCCGGCGATCGGAATTCTCGATTTTCCGATTGCCGACTACAATGGAGTCAGAGCCTCCTCGCGTCCGCTTTCGGTGCCAGGCGGGACCGGACAGGAGCTGTCGCCATGCCCGAGCACGTCCGACTTCGCTACAACCAGATCCTCAAAGAGGCCGAGGGTTACCTCGAGCTGAATCTCCCCGAGCAGGCGCTGGCGGCGCTCGACCGGGCGGGGGAGGGCGGGACGTTCCGCGGGCACGTCCTCTACCTGCGCGGCGAGGCGCTGCGGTCACTGCAGCGGTACCCCGAGGCGCTGGAAGCGCTCCGCGAAGCGGCCGAGATCTCTCCCAGCAACGTCCACATCTGGCTGGCGCTGGGCTGGTGCTACAAGCGCGACGGGCGAATCGATCTGGCCATCGACTCACTCGAGCAGGCGCAGGTCGCCGACCCGGAACCTCCCACCGCGGCGCTCCTCTTCTACAACCTCGCCTGCTATTGGAGCCTGGCGGGGCACAAGGACGAGGCACTCAGCTCGCTCGCCCGCGCGTTGGCGATCGATTCGCACTACCGCGATTTGGTGGGGAGCGAGCCCGATTTCGACCCGATCCGCTCGGATCCGGAGTTTCGCCGGCTGGTGTCGGTGATCGTCTGAGCGTGGTCGAGCTGGCGCCGTCCGCGCGTGCGGTTCGTCGCGGCGGAGTCTTTCTTCCGCCGCCTCAGAACTGGAAGATCAGCCCGGCGGTGGCCCCTTGCAGGATCAGGTTGCCGTTGGTGCTGATGGCGGCCAGGCTGGGGGAGTCGATCATCGTGGCGGGGATTTGATTGTCGGCCAGGCCGACGCCACTGGCGGCGAGCACCCGGTAGCCAAGGTAGGTGCTCCAGCGGGGCGTGATGGCGTAGCTGATGCCGACGTCAAGCTGCGCGATGAGTGCGCCGACGGTCTTGTTCGAGTAGTAGTCGAACGAGTAGACGCCGTCGCCGCGATAAAGACGGTAGCGCTGATTGACGGCGTTGGCGAACAGGCCGACCCGCGGGAAGACAAAGACTCCCAAGCGCTCGCCGAGGGGACAATTGGCCCACGCCCCCAACTGTCCACCGATCAGGTTGTTGGCCGTGGCGATGTCCAGGTAGGCTTCATCGATCCCGCCGTTGTCGCCGAACTCGAACCCGTTCTGCACGGCGCCCCAGATCAACTGGTCGCGAAAGCGAAAGTAGCGCACGCCGGCCAGCCAGGTGAAGTTACAGGGACCGGCGCCGGCGCCGAAGAAGTTCAACTCGAGATTATTGATTTCATCGCGCCGCCAGATCCGGTGCTCCTGCGAGTCGTCGAAGAAGTCGCCGGCGCACTCTCCGTCGATCTCGAGGTCGCAGAAGTCGATCGGCGTCCCCAGGTCGCCCGGCAGGCGGACGCTGTCGAACGCCGACATCGGGGCGAGTCCCCAGTACGTGAATTGCATGCCGCCGCGGCCGGGCACGACTCGTCCGACGCTCGCTTCCCAGCCGCCGGTCCAGGGAGCCGCGGCATTGGCCGTGCTCATCAGACGATTGGACGGGTCCGAAAGTTGATCGCTGATCCACACCGAGTTGGGGGCCGTGCGTCCCATGACGAGCCCGCCAACCGCGCCGAACCAGTACGGGTCGCCACCGCAGCCCCCCGCGCAGCCAGCGGCGCACGCGCCGCAATCGCCGCCGCCGCACGAACCCGCCGTGCAGCACCTTCCCGAGAGACAGGGAACGCCGGCCGGGAACGTGTTTCCATGGCAGCCGCCGCGATGGAGCTTCCCCAAGTTGAAGCCCGGGGTGATCGGAGCGGGCGCGGGCAAGAGGTTGGCAGGGCCCCCCATCATCCCGGGATCGAACGCTCCCGGCTGAGGTGCGAAGCTCTGCGACTTGAGTTGGTTGGAATAGGCCTCGAACGGATTCTCGGCCGGTAATTGTGCGGGTGCGGTCGCGGCTGGCGGCGGCGCGGTATCGGACGGTGCCGTGTCGGCCGGCACGGTCTCGGCCGGCTGGGGGAGAGTTTGCTTGTCGACCGCCGGCGGCTCGACAATCGCCGGCACCGGCGGCACGATCGGGTCGCGCGGCGCCACTCGCGCCGGTTCGCTCGTCGGCGGCATCGGCGGCACCACCGGGGGCGTTCCGAGCACTGGGGCGCTTTGTCGCTGTCCGGGCAGCACCGTGCCCCGGGCGTCGATGCCCACCGGAGCGGGAATGCCCGGGGGACCCTGGATTCCGGGTGGACTCTGAAACCCGCCCGCTCCCGATGCTAGCGCAGCCGGAGCGAGCAACACGATCGCCCAGAGCGAAAGCGTTGACCTCCATGTCATCGGGGTTACTCCTGTGCGGGATTCGGGATGTTTGCGCATTGTGTCGGTTGTTCCGCCTCCATCGGATCGGCAGTTGCCAGAGGGCAAATCGTTCCAAACTGCCGTACAACCGTTACACACGGCACAGACGCGGCGGATAATCCCTACAGCCGGTAAACTCGCCCCACTCTCCGGAGAACGGGGCGCCCCGCCAGTGCAGCCAAGTTTCCCCGTCGCACGACGAGTGCTGTCAGGCGTTGCTAGCTGTAGTCGTAATAAACGGCCCGCGGGCTGGAGGGAAAACTCACAATCGTGAGCGCGCTGAGGAGATCCCTCACAAAGAGCTGATGAGGCTCCTGACCAGGCCCGAGCGCGCCGGTGCGTTGGAGACGCCTCACTCGGAGACGATCGCCGACTCGTCGTGCGGCGCGCGGAGCGGCCGTTGGGCGAGAATCTCGGCCGTGAGCTGGCGATAGTCTTCCGCCCCGTGCGAATCGGGAGCGTACTGGAAGATGGACTGGCCGAAACTCGGGGCCTCGGCCAGGCGAATATTGCGGCGGATCCGCGTCGCCAACGGATAGGCCTGCGACCACGGGGAGCGGTGGGTCGCCGCTTGCCGGAAGAACTCCTCGAGGTCACTCGTGACTTCGGCCGCGAGGCGGGTGCTCGACTCGTACATACAGAGAATCACACCCGAGATCCGCAACCGCGGGTTCAGCCGTTTGCCGACCAGGGCGATGGTCTCCAACAGCTTGCTCAGCCCATGCAGCGCCAAAAAATGCGGCTGCAAAGGGATGAAGACCTCTTCGACGGCCGCCAAGGCATTCAGCGTGAGCACCCCGAGCGAAGGGGCGCAATCGACGATCATGAAGTCGTAGTCGCTCGAATCCTCGGCGATTTTGTCGCGGAGGATGAGCTCGCGCCCCACGATGCCCGCCAGTTCGACTTCGGCCGCGGCCAGGTCGATATGCGATCCGACGAGCCAGAGGTTGTCGGCGATCGTGGCCCGGGCCTCGTCCAGCGTGGTGTCGCCGGTCAGCACGTCGTAGACCGAAGGGGTCTCGAGGCCGGGGGCCTGCCCCAAGTGCAGGCTCGCGTGCGCTTGCGGGTCGAGGTCGACCAGACAGACGCGCTGCCCGCCAGCGGCCAGGGCGGCGCTGACGTTGACGGCGGTCGTGGTCTTGCCGACGCCACCCTTCTGATTCAGTACGGCGATCTTCCGCATGGCCGCGGCCCTCCGGTTGGCCTGGGAGCAACGCGGCGCTACCGGCGCCGCGCAGCCGCCACGAATTGCTGGCGACTGCGGGGGGATTATATCGGTAGGGGTTCCAATCGTCCTAGCGCGGTTCCGGCGCTGAATTCGCCGCGGAATAGCTCGTCGCCCGATTCGGCGGGGAATTGATGCCAGCCCGGAGGCGATATCCAACCCGTCGCGCAGACCGCTCGCTGGGACACTCAGGCGGGTTGCGCCGGGCGGGGATCTGCCGCGGGCAGGGGGTCCGTCGGCGCGATTTC
>JAEUIK010000637.1 GCA_016793185.1 Planctomycetaceae bacterium
CGTAGGCCACCGCCTTGAGCGTGACGGGACCGAAGCCCAGGTCGCTGGTATCGACTTCGACCGTTCCCGCCGCCCCGGCCAGGGCGGCCACCGGCCGGGCCTGGTGCGTGACCACGACCTGCGCGGCCCCGGGCGCGTTGACCTGGAGCGCGAGAGGTCGGCCCGCGGTCACCCGTTTGGCCGGGGTGACCATCGCCAGCTGGCATGCGAGTCCCTGGTTGTTGACGCTCACGGGCGCCGTCCAGCGCCCCTGTGTTTCGACGGCGCTGTTCTCGATGGCCACGACGCTGAGCAGATGGTATCCGTCGACGAGGCGCCGGGTGTCGAACTGCAGCGACTCGCCCGGCCCGCAGCCGGCGATCGCCAGGCCATCGACGTAGAGCACGTAGCGCTGGATCGCGCTGCCGCCGGCGACCTGGGCCGTCGGCTGGATTTGGAGGATCCCCTTGATCTCGCTGTTGGGCGTGACGCCAGTCACGGCGACGCGGGGAATGTTGGCCCACGGCTGGCAGAGCGCATCGCCGACGATCAGCAACTGAAACGGCCCCGCGGTGGACTGGTAAAACGCCTCGGCCAGCGAAGCGCCGCGGACGTAGTGAACCTGCACGAAGGGGCTGGGGAATTTTTGCAGGATCAGGTAGGGCTCGATGACCGTGCCGCTGGCGCCCGCGGCGCCGTAGCGCAGAAACTCGGTCAACGGCGTCTGCTTGATCGCGTCGTCGAACATGCCGCCGAAGCTGGTCAGATGCTCGCAGATCGCACCCGGCCGGATCTTGCTCCGCGAGGCGGCCCAATCGAATTTCTCGCTCCCCATCATCAGGCCCTGCACGTCGGGCTTGTTTTGTGGATAGATCCCCTGGGCGATCTCGGCGGCGACGCCCAGCTTCTGGAGCGCGGCGACGGCGTCGGCGAACGCCGGCTGCGTGGGGAACTTAGCCGCGGTCTTGCGCTCGCTCGAGCGGACGTCGGGGTTGTCCATGTAGTACACGGTCCCCTTGGGGCGCGTGCCGTCGGCCAGGCGGCTTGCCTTGAGATAGGCGATGACCTCGCTCACCGAGTTCCCGCGCCCGCCAGTCACGGCCAGGAGCGTCGACAGCAGGTACCGCTGCCCCCCCGCCTCGAGGGGTTCTCCGTTGGGGCCCCAGCCATACCAGTTGCGGAAGCCGACCGTCGCGCCGTCCCGCGGCGTGCCCGTGGTCCGACGGTAATACAAGTTGCTATAGGGTTCGGGACCGATGTGCAGGTAGAGGGGATTCTTGGCAGCCGCGAACTGATAGTAGTAGGTCAGCGCATTCAGCGAGGCGAAGGCCGAGAGTTGCGGCGGGAGCTTGGTGGCCCCGGCGTCGGCCTGAAAATTGACCGTCGTGGGAAAATCGGCCGAGTAGATCACGTAATCGATCTGGTTGCCCAGCCCTTGGGCCTCGATCGTCTGCAGCACCGGCAACAGGATCTTCTGGCGGAAGACGTCGATGGTGATCGCGTCGAAAAGCCGATCGCTCCAATCGAGGTAGACGACGTTGCGCTGGGGGATCCCCCGCAACTGGATGTAATGGTTGGCGATCGTCTTTGAGGCCCAGCTGCGGGCGTTGACGACGAGCATGACGTTCTCGGGGCCGCCGCCCGCCCGGGCGAGTCGTGCGCCGCCAAGCAGCCCTCCGGCGGCCCAGGCCAGACACAGGAAGAGCGCCGCGGCGCGTCGCGAACTGGCGGACGAGCCTGGTGATCTGGCGAACCGCATGAACCCCTCTGTGCGCCGCACGCGAATTGCCCCGGAACGGAGAAAGGCTCCGCTCGGTCGATCATAAGGGGGGCCTGGGACGAGGACCAGTCCGCCGCCGGGGGCAAAATGGAACCGCCGCGGCGGGGCGACTATAATCACGCCGCCGGCAGCGGCACCCGGCACCGACAACCTGTGTCGCATTCTCGTGGGAGGTGGATCGTGGCCCGATCAGAGCGCGTCGTGCGTCGTGAGTTTCTCCAGGCGGGTGCGCTCGGCGCTGCCTGTGCCGCGTTCGGACAAGATCTGCTGGCTCGGGCGGCCGACGAATCGCCGGCGCCGGCGCAGCGCGTCGGCCAGACACCCCATACCAAGTTCGCCGTGAACGTCGAAATGTGGTGGCGCAAGCTCCCCTTTCTCGAACGGTTGCAGAAGAGCGCCGAGTGCGGTTTTCCCGCGGTCGAGTTCTGGCCCTGGCGCGGCAAGGATCTCGAGGGAATCGCCCGGACGTGCGGTGACACGGGTCTCGAGATCGCCCAATTCACCGCCTGGGGGTTCCGTCCTGGCTTGAATGATCCCAAGAATCACGACAAGTTTGTCCAGGAGATCGAGGCGAGCTGCCAGGTCGCCAAGAAGCTCAAAGTCAAGAAGATGTGCGTCGTCGGAGGCGACGACCAGAAAGGGATGACGCAGGAGCAGATGCACGACAACATCATTGCCGGGCTGAAGCGCGCCGCGCCGATCGCCGCCGAGCACGAGGTGATGTTGATCCTCGAGCCGATGAACATCCGCGTCGACCATAAGGGGCATTGCCTCTACGGGAGCCCGGCCGCCGTGCGGATCTGCCGCGAGGTCAACAGCCCCTTTGTCAAAATCAACTGGGACCTCTACCACATGCACATCAGTGAGGGGGATCTCTGCGGCCACCTCCGCGAAGGGTGGGACCAGGTCGGCTATCTGCAGCTGGCTGACCATCCCGGGCGGCACGAGCCCGGCACGGGCGAGATTCACTACAACCGTGTGCTCCAGGAGGCCTACGATCTCGGTTATCGCGACTACGTGGGACTCGAATGCACGCCGGCCGGCGACGAGTTGGTCGCCGCCGGTCGCGTGGCCGCGGCGGACGTCTGGTAGCGCGCGCCCGCGATTCCCGCCGATCGCAGCGGGTGGCTGGTCCGGCTGGAGTCGACTGCGCAGTTGGAATCGGCCAGACGGCGACAGGCTGAATTCGCGCCGGCTAGTCGTGGGCCGGAGGAAAGTGCTCTACGTGGCATTCGCCCTGGCGTCCGAAATAGAGGACGCGCCGCCCCGCGATTTGGACGAAGTAGCCCACGCAGCCGGCGGCCATCGTCTTGCGGATGAACTCGAGGTAGGAGTGCTCGTTCCGCTGGCTCTGACGAACCGCGGATGCGACGGCCGCTGGCGCGAACTCCAGGGGCGTGGGGTGAGCCGGGTGGGGGGCGGCGACGACCAGGGAATGGCCGTCCGCAAGATAGTAGGTGATTTCCGCGCGGCTGTAGTCGGCGTGGTAGCGCTCCACGCCGACCTGCATCAGCCGGCCGACAATCTCCGGAAAGTCGAGCTCGCCGGTCAACGCTCCTTGGGCGCACTGCCGCATCACCAGCGACTGTTGGTCCGTCATGGTTTTCTCCCTGGCCAGCTAGGGGGGCGAAGCCTCACTCGAGCGGCGATTCTTTCCAGCCCTGTCGGCGGACGATGTCGCGCAACAGTCGAACGAGTCTTGCTTGTTGTTCGGGCTTGAGGTGGCCGAAGAACTCGCGATCATTGGCGTCGGCCAGCCGAGCCAGGATCGGCACGATTTTCTTGCCAGCCGGAGTCAGCGCGACGGTTTGATAGCGTCGGTCGCCGGCGGCGGAGTTTTGCGCGGCGAGCTTCTTGCGGCCGAGACGTGCGACGAGCTTAGAGACGGTCCCCCGGGTCAGGCCCAGCGCGTCGGCGAGCTGGCTGGGGTGCGTCGCGCCGGCGTCGAACATTTCGCGCAGGAGGACCCACTCGGCGACGGTGACGCCGTGGGCTTCGACTTTTCGCTTGAAGGCGTGCGAGACGTGGTTCGAGACGAACCGCAGCCAATACCCGGCATGGGCATCGAGCGCACTGACGGGTGATCGGAGGGGCATGGCGGCTCCAGTAGTTTCCTAAGAAACTATATCGGCGCGCGCCGGGGGCGTCAACGAGGAAAATCGCCCCGTCACGGCCCGGGACGATGCGCCCCATGTTGACCAGCTTCCCGTCGTCCCCGCTTGCTGCTGGCGTCGTAGCTGACCGCAGACAACCTCGTTGGTCGTCGGTTAGACTCTAGGTATCGACACGGGCAATCAGCGACGCCTGCCGCCAGCATGAGCTCAGGGGACTTGCTCGATCTTGCGAATCGAAACCGCGATCCGCCCCAGCGGCGCCTGATTCCGACGGCTCATTCCACCACGCGGGAGATTCCAGCAGTGCGCCAGCCAACGATCGGTCGTCGAGAGTTCCTGACTGCGGCGGCCCTCGCCGCGGCGTCGAGTCCGCAGGGCCGCGTCGCCTTCGGCCGCGCGCGGCGCAAGCCGCGGATTCTGCTGCGGTCTTCGTGGCAGACCGTCAACATCGGCGACATCGCCCACACACCGGGCGTGTTGCGGTTGCTCGAGCAGCATCTGCCCGAGGCCGAAGTCTGGCTCTGGCCCAGCAGCATCGACAACGGCGTTCGCGAGATCCTGCTGGCGCGGTTTCCGACGCTGCAGATCGTGAAGAGCGAGCCGGAGATCCAGCGGGCGTGGGCCGAGTGCGATTTTCTGTTGCACGGCTCGGGTCCTTTCCTGGTCGCCGAGCGCGACCTCGTTCGTTGGACCCAGGCGACCGGCAAGCCGTATGGCGTCTACGGCATTACTTTCTCGGAGCGCAATTACGGAACCAAGGCGCTTGCGCCCGACGCCGTGGCGCAGACAGTTGCGGTGCTGACCGGCGCGCGGTTCGTTTTCTTTCGCGATACGCCGTCGCTGGAGCTGGCCAAAAGGCTGGGATGCCAGGCCCCGCGCACGGAGTTCGGACCCGACGGTGCGTTTGCGACCGACCTCACAGACGACGATCGCGCGGCGAAGTTCTTGCGTGCGCACGAGCTGCGTGAGGGGAAGTTCCTCTGCTGCATTCCTCGCCATCGCTACACGCCGTACTGGACGATTCCCAGCCG
>JAEUIK010000638.1 GCA_016793185.1 Planctomycetaceae bacterium
GGCCGCTGTCGCCGACGACCAGCCACAGCACGAGGGTTCCGTCGGGCCTCTGCTCGACTTGAAACTCGTCGATTCCCCCGATCCGGTCGAGCAGGTCCTGCAAATAGTGCGTCGGATAGTGCCGGCCCGCGATCCGGACCAGGTCGTGGACCCGGCCGGCGATGTTGCGGATGGAGAACCCGCTGGCGGTCGTCCAGAGTTCTCCGAGATCGCCGGTCCGGTAGCGCACCAGCGGCATGGCGTCGTTGCGCAGCGCGGTGAAGACAAGCTCATGCTGCCCGCTCTCGTGCGAGCGGGTTTCGGGCCAGACGATGCCGTCGAAGAGGGCCAGGGAATGGTCGGGCGTGCCGAGCCGCTCGTAGGCCACGATGCCGAACTCGGCGTTGCCAAAACGGTCGACCACGTCGCAGCCGAAGGTCTCGGAGATTTTGCGGCGCTTCTTCGCGTCGAGTACTTCACCGGTCGACTCAAAGACCTGAAACGCGCCGCGGGCATCGAGCTGGCATTCGCCCAGATGGACAGCCAGGGCGTAGAGCGTCGAGGGATGCCCTTGGATCAGGTGCGGGCGCAGCCGGCTGAGGCGGCGCCAAACCTGCTCGAGGCTGCGGGGATCGAAGCTGTCGGTAAAGATGTTGACGCGATTGAGGACCGCGCCCTTGAGGTGCTCCTTGACGCGATCGCGCCAGGCGAACTCCTCGGGAAAGCGGCTTGCCAGGTGAACCTCGCGGCACTGCGGCCGCTTGCCGGCCCACTCGAGAGCCACGAGATTGACGGCGGCGGTCCAATCGAGCGCGTCGGGCGAGTAAAAAATAATGGTCGATGGGCCGGTCGAGCCGCCGGTCTGCCGCGGCTGCAGCTCGGCGATCGGGTGCGCCGTGGAGAGAAGCCGGCTTCCTTGCTCGCGCACGATGTCCTTCGTGAGATAGGGAAGGTCTGCGAGCCACCGGGGGTCGTCGGCCACGCGCGCCGGGTCGAAGCGGTGCTGGCGGAAGAGATCGCGGTAATAAGGAACATTCGCCCCCGCGCGGGCCAGAGCCGCGGCCAGCTGCCGTTGCCGCAGGAGCAGTCTCTCGGCAAAGGGAATCTTCCATTCGCGGCGCAGCTCAGCGGCTTTAGCGCGGATCGTGCGCCCCTGGTACCATTCGGCCAGCGGATAGCCGATCCAGGCCGCGAGGTGGCGAATCATGTGCGAATCCTTTCGGTCGACGTCGGCCGGTTTCCCTCAGCCGCCGCACACGGCGTCCCGAGCCTGCTGGTAAGCCGTCAGCAATGCGCGGGCCGTGTGATCCCAGGTAAACGAATCCAAGACGCGCTGCCGCAGCCGCGCCTCGCGCGGGCGCGCGAGCGCCGCGACGATGGCCTGGCGAATGCTCGCTTCGTCATGCGGGTCGGCGTAGCAAGCGAACTCGCCAAAGTACTCGCGCGTGCACCCCACTTCGGTAATTGCCAGAGGCGCGCCCTGCGCGGCGGCCTCGAGCGCCGCCAGTCCGGGCGTCTCGCACGTGCTGGGCAGCACAAAAGCGCTGCAGCCCGCATAGGCGCTCTTGAGCAGCGGGCTGGCGTGATCGAGGCAGCCCAGGTAACGGACGTGGGCACCCGCCGCGGCCTGGCAGGCGTCCCAATAATGTCCGTCGCGGACGTTTCCAAGCAAGATCAAGTCAAGATCGAGCCCGGCACTGGCCTGAATCAGGCGGAGCTGGTTCTTGCGCGGTTCGATGTTCCCGACGCAAAGGAGATAAGGACGCGGCTGGGCAAAGTGCTGGCAAAACTGGCTGGGATCGGCCGGTTCGGCGAAGCTGGCATCGATCCCATTGTAGGTGACCGTGAACTTGCCAGGGTCGACCTGGAACGCCTCGACGAGCTGCTCGCGCTCGGCCACCGAGTTGGGCAGGATGCGGTCGGCGCTGTGCAAGAGCGCGTGGACCTCGCCCCAGGGGACCTGCTGGCGATTTTCGGGCGTGATCCAGAGGATCGGCGAGATCACCAGGGGGAGGCCGAGGCGTTTCACATGGCCGCAGAAGTTCATCGAGCCCCCCTGCACCGAGAAATAATGCACGACGTCGACCGCGCGCAATTGCGGCTGCCAGACGTCGTAGAGCAGAACCTCGGCGCCGGCGCGCTCGAGGGCCGCGCGAGACTTCAGAAGCTGAATCTCGCCGCCGCCGGGGCAATCGAAGGCGACCGGATACGTGTTAAACAGGACGCGCACGCGTGAACATGACCTCTTCCAGGGCGGACCAGATGGGCCGGCCATCGGCCACGGCCAGCAACTCCGCGAGTCGCGCCCGCTGGGCGGCGACGATCTGCGCGCGCTTGCCGGGCGCGGCCAGCAGGTCGCGCAGATCTGCAGCCATCTCGGCAAAGTCCTTGTGGTAGTAGCGACGTCCCGAGTCGCCGAGCGTTTCGGCCACGCCCGGCTCCGCGGCGGCGAAGATCGGCAGGTCGAAGGCCATGGCTTCGACCAGCGGAACGCAGAACCCCTCGTGAGCCGACATGGTGACGAAGGCCGTCGCCGCGGCGTAGATCGACTTGAGTTGCTCGTCGCTCACGACCGAGAGGAAGTGGATCTGCGACTTCACGGCCGCGTACTCGTGGTCGAGCAGGTACTGCAGATAGCCCGAGTAGCCGCTGAAGCTGGCTCCCCCCACGATCAGGAGCGCTGATTCGCGATCCAGCGCATGGAACTTGGCGAACAACGCCAGGAGATCCTCGATGCGCTTGTTGGGCGCGATCCGGCCGACATACAGCAGCAGCGTCTTGGCCGCCGGGAGATTGACGGGCTCGGCGGTCAGCCGGCCCCAGCGATCCTGGCCGAGGATCGGGGGGCAGACGCCGACCTTGAGCTTGCGCACCGGCGGAGGCGCCTGCTCAGCCTCGCGCTCGGCGGCCAACGCGGCGGGCGTTCCCAGCGCCTTGCGCTGCGCGGCGCTCTCGTACGTCGCGTCTCGGGCCGCGTCGAACCGGGCGCGGCGCTTCTGCTCGGCCGCCGTTGCCGCGACGGCCTGCTGTTGCGCGGCGACGAGCTGGCGCAGTTGCCGGGCGGTGGTGCGCGAATTGGCGAGAATCGCGTCGAACTTCGCGGCCGCGATCAGCTGTGCCAGTCCTTTGGCGCAGTACCCCGCGTACTCGGCATCGTAGATCTGGAAAAAGTTGGGGGGCGTGATGTTGTGGTAATAGAGCAGCTTGCGGCAGCGCAGGTCGGCGATGGCCGGGAGGTAGGGATCGTAGATCGAGAAATTCATCCAGACCAGATCCTGCTCTTCGACGTCGTCGAGGATCTCGCCCTGGTAGCGGATTGCGCCGCGGAGCGCCGGCTCGAATTGGCTGGCATAGAGCTGGCAAGGTATCCCGTTGGCCTGTAGCAAGCGCGCGACGCCGATCGCGAAGTTGCCGACGGCATCGCGCTCGAAGATGTTCGCGGCGACGATCCGCACCGTCGAGCTGCGCGGCCAGTGGTACCAGGGAATCGAGAGCGGCTCGGCGTCGATCGTCGCGAACCGGTTGCGCCGATCCTCGGCCCATTCCAGCGCGCGCTTATCGTTGAAGACCTGCACCAGGTCGTTGAAGACGATGGAACCGCTGGAGTTCTGCCGGAGGACGACGTGGAGCGCCAAGACGGGCTCGGCCGCGGGGTCGTAATCCTCGTTCACCCAGAACTCGGTCGGGGCCTGGCCGTTGAAGCGGACCGCGAGCCCGGCGTCGCTCTTGTGAACTTGCAGGGTGATCTCTTCGCGATCGGCGAGCGTCCATTTCCACCAGCCGGCGTGCCCTTCGGGATGGATGGGGTTCAAGGCCGCATAGACGTCGACGACCAGAAAGACGTCGTGTTCCCACGTCGCCGGGGGGAACGTGAGGCGGATCTTGGCCGTCTTGGCGCGGGTCAAGTCGACCCGCTCGACGTCGAGGCTCACGCGCAGCGGCGCCGCGGCTGCGCTCGAATTCATTTCCATCGTTGCTTCGCCGTCTGGATGAACTTGCGGGTGAGATCGACGTAGTGCGACCCCAGGTCGCGCGACGGTTCGATATGCGTGTTCTCGTGATACTCGTTGAACGTCGAGATCAGCGCCAGGTCGGGACGCGTGTCGAGCCCCAACGCGAAATCGATCATTTCCTGATAGATGTGCCCCGCTTCGCGACCGATCGTGCGGAACGGGTTCCCCTCGCGATTCGGATCGCTGAGATGGGCGTCGTTGTAACCGGGCGAGATGGTGACGATCTTCAGGTCGCGCTCGCCCGCGTGCGAGTTCTTGTAGGCTTGCGACCAGACGCGCTTCCAGCCGCCGGCCGAGGCCAGCTCGAGCGGCGAATACAGGCTCCAGGCGTCGAACAGCCCGAAGGTCTTTTTCTTTTCATCCTGGGGCGAGTACAGGCGCAGGCTGCAGGCGATCCGGAGGAAATCGGCGCCCGAGTCGGCCAGGGTGTGGAGCCAGCGCTTATTGCCATCCTGGACTCCGGTCCAGAAGACGAACAACACCGGCTGACCGTCGAGCTGGAAGTAGCTGTTGCGGCGCGAAAAGACCTTGCGGATCATCTGCAGCGTCGTGGCCACGTCCTCGCGCTTGCAGTCGTAGGGGCAAATCTGGAAGCAGATCTTCACGGGGCTCCGGCAGCGCTCGGCGACGTTGAACAGCGTCTCGGCCGCGGCGAGCTCGTAGGCGTCGGCGCCCCGACCGTCGATGTGCAGGTTGGCGATGATGAAATCGACGCCCATCTGCTCGCAGAGCCGCAGAT
>JAEUIK010000653.1 GCA_016793185.1 Planctomycetaceae bacterium
TGCGGTTTCTGCTTCGCTCGCCCGGCCGAAGAACATCACATGCTGCCAGGGGAGCTCGTCGTACTCTTCGACCAGCTTGAACCCGTTCGGCTCCAGCTCCTTGCGGACTTGCTTCTTCGTCATCTTGTGCAACGGCTTGATCGGTACGGTCGGATCTTCGCCACGGAACTCGACCAGCACGATCCGGCCGTCGGGCTTGAGGCTCTGCCGCAACGCTCGCAGCATCTGCTCGGGATACGACAACTCGTGGTAGACGTCGACCACGAGAATCAGGTCGACGCTGTTGGCGGGGAGCTTCGGATCGAGCGGCGTGCTGAGGATCGGTTGAATGTTCTTGAGGTTCTTCTCACCGGCGCGGGCGTTTAGCAGGCTCAGCATCTCCGGCTGGATGTCGACCGCGAGCACTTTTCCTGCCGGTCCCACCAGGTGCGCGAGCGGCAACGTGTAATAGCCGTTGCCGCAGCCGAGATCGCAGACCGTCTGGCCGGGCTTGATGGACAGGGCATCGAGCAGCTTCTGCGGGTTCTCCTCCTGGATGCGCGTGCTCCGCGTCAGCCAATCGGCCCCCTCATAGGTCATCACCGGGGCGATCTTGCGCCCTTTATAGCGCGTGAGAGGTTTGGGGAGCTGTCCCTCCTCGGCTTCATTAACTTCTGAGTCGACAATACCCGGCTCAGGATCCTGTCCGCACGCGACCCCGTTCGCGCCTTGACCAGGCCAGAATGCCAAACCGACAGCGATCGCGACGACCCAGGCAGTCCGGGGGCGAGAAAACAGCATCATGGGGCGCCTGGAATCTGAGGGTGCGGCGGTGTGGCGACTCATGCAGCCTAGTCCTGGCGGATTACAGGGACAAGCCGATTGCCGGAAGCCCGACTAGCTCAGCACGGCCCGAATCACTTCTCCGTGGACGTTCGTCAGCCGGCGCTGGATGCCGTTGTGGTAGTAGGTGAGCCGCTCGTGGTCGATCCCCAGCAGGTGCAGCACCGTGGCGTGGAAATCGTGCCAGGGGACGATGTTCTCGACGGCCTGGTAGCCGACGTCGTCGGTCGCGCCGTAGCGGAAGCCGTGCCGGAGGCCGGCGCCGGCCATCCAGATGGTGAAACCCTTCTGGTTGTGGTCGCGCCCCTTGCCCACCACGTCGGCCGCCGATTGGGTGAACGGCGTTCGGCCAAACTCGGTGGTGAAGAGGACGAGCGTGTCGTCCAACATTCCCCGGCGGCGGAGATCGCGCAGTAGCGCCGCCACCGGCTGGTCGATCCGTGCGGCCTCTTGTCCGTGGTTCAGCACCATGTCTTCGTGGCCGTCCCAGTTGCGGCGGGGGCTGCCGAAAGTTCCACCTGAGAAGAGCTGTACGAACCGTACTCCGGGTTCGAGCAGCCGCCGGCCCAGCAGGCAGGCGCGACCGAAGTCGCCGGTTTGTTTTCCCTCGAGGCCATACAAGGCCTGCGTCTCGGCCGTCTCGCTCGACAGGTCGGCGACCTCGGGAACGGCCAGTTGCATCCGCGCGGCCATCTCGTAAGCGCTGATTCGCGCCGCCAGGGGATCGGACTGCGGATGCTCGACCAGGTGCCGGCGGTTCAGGCCGGCCAGCAAGTCGCGCGTCGCTTGTTCCGCTGCCGGGGCGATCGACCGCGCCGGGAAGAGGTCGTCGATGGGGCTTCCCTGGGCGCGGACCACGACTCCCTGATGCCGGGCGGGGAGGAATCCATTGGTCCAGTTGATCGATCCCCCAGCCGGAAACTCGCGCGCGTCGGGGATCGCCACGAACGCCGGCAAGTTGTCGGTCTCGCAGCCCAGCCCGTACGACAGCCACGAGCCGAGCACCGGAAATCCATTCAAGCGAAAACCGGTGTTCTGCTGGAACATGGCGGGCGTGTGGTTCGACGTCTCGGCCTGCATCGAGTGGATGAGCGTGAGCTCGTCGGCCACTTCGGCCAGATGCGGAAAGAGCTCGCTGACCCAGATGCCGCTCTGGCCGCGCTGCCGGAAGGCCCAGTCGGGGGCGCGCAACAGACCCACCTGGCCGAAGAAAACGTCGGGCTTTTCCGAGGCGACCAGCGACTTGCCGTGCAACCGCGCGAGCTCGGGCTTGTAGTCGAACGTATCGACCTGGCTCATCGCGCCACAGAGACAGATATGGATCGCGCGCCGGGCTTTCGCGGCGTGATGCGGCGGCAAGTCGCGGGCTTCGCCCGGCACCGACGCAGCGCAAAGCGTTCCCTCGCGCAACAGCAGGCTGGCGGCGGCGGCGCTCCCCAGGCCATGGCGGACCCAATTCAAAAAGTCACGCCGATCGAGCTGCGAAAAGTCAGTCGACATAGACAAACTCGTTGCTGTTGAACAGGGCGCGGGCCAGGACCACCAGCCCGTGCTCGCGCACGGCCGCGGTCGCCGCCTGCAGTTCGGCATCGTCGGGCGAACGGGCGAGCGCCAACTGGTAGGCGGTTGCGATCTGCTGCTGCAGGTCGGCGCCGGCCTCCTGCGCGACGCGCGCGGCAAATTCATCGGCCAGGTGCAGGACGAACGCATTGTTCAACAGCGCCAACGCCTGCAAGGGAGTGGTCGTCACGGCGCGCTTGGGGGACGTCGTCGATGGGTCGGGGCAATCGAACACGTCCAACAGCGCGCTCCGCCCGCTCCGGGCCCAGACGCGATACAGCGTGCGGCGCTTGAACTCGGCACGGGTGGGATCGTCGGGGGCGTAGAGGAAGGTGCCCGTGCCGGGCGCAATCGCGATCTTCATCTCCTGGAATCCGGGCCCGCCGAGCCGCGGGTCGAGCACGCCGGCCACCTCCAGCAGCGAGTCGCGGACCGCTTCGGCCTCGAGCCGGGTCGGCGACTTGCGCCAGAGGAGCCGATTGTCGGCGTCGAGCTGCGCAGCCTGCGGATGCAGGCGGGAGGATTGCCGATATGCGGCCGAAGTCACCAGCAATCGATGCAGCGACTTCAGGCGAAAGCCCTGCTGCACGAACTCGTCGGCCAGCCAGTCCAGCAGCGGCTGGTTCGCGGGGCGGCCGCCGTTGAAGCCGAAGTCGTTGGGGGTGTCGACCAACCCCACGCCAAAATGATAGTGCCAGAGCCGGTTGACGATCACGCGGGCGAAAAGCGGATTCTGGGGCGACGTGATCCACTCGGCCAGCCGGCGCCGGCGCTCGGCTTCGGGCGCGTCGAGCGGGAGGCCGAAGCGGGCGTCGACGCCGACGAGCGCGGCGATTCCGCCGGCCGGAACTTCGTCGCTCGGCTGCGCGGGATTGCCGCGCGCCAGCAGATGCGTCGCTTCGGCATCGCGCGGAGTCAGCGTATAGACGCGCGGCGGATGCGCTGCGGCGAGTGCGGCGTCGCAGCGTTGCAACTCGGCGTGCAGCGCTTCGTCGCGGGCGCGATCGTCGGGGGAGAGCTCGGCGCGAATCGCGGCCAGCGTCACGCGCCGGCCCGAAGAGGCGGCGACCTCGTCGGCCGTGAGCGCGCGATCGTAGAGCTGGGCGCGTTCGATCGTGCCGGCCAGCAGCTTGCCTGGCGCGGCGGGGCTGTGCCGAAGTCCAAACAGCAATTGCCACTTGCCCGCCTCGAAGGAGGCGAGGCCCGGCGAGCGATACGGTGCGCCGTAGGGCTTGCCGTCGCGATAACCGGTGATCGTGCCATCGGCCGAATAGGCGATGCAGAAGTGAATCGACCGCTGGTGGGCCTCGCTTTCGATCGGTCCGGCGAAACTTTGCGTGCGGGAGAAGTTGTCGCTCCCGGCCAGCCATTGCTGCGCGTCCCGTTCGGCGAAGACGACCGCGTCGAAGCGCGCACCGTCGAGCGTCTGCACCGCGATCGCCGCGCCGCCGCGCTGTTCGAGATTGTCGAGCCGCACCCAGACCTCGAGCGACTTCTCGGCCAGGTTCGATTCCAGCGGCCCGGTCGTCGCGTAGGCCGACGAACCGTTGAGCCGCAAGCCGTCGGCGGTGCGTGCAGCGCCGCCGTGCAACTGGAGCGGCGGCGCCGCGCCCCCTGCATCGGCAGCGGTGGTAAAATCCCACGAGGCGAGGGGGCGCAGACTTCCCGCCGGCGGAGAGGGTTGCCCCAGCAGTTTTTCGCGGACTGGCCGCTCGAGCGCTTCGATGGCGCTGGCCGTCGCCGCCCGCTCGTTCTGCAACTGCGCGAGCAGTTCAGCGCGCCGTCCGGAGGCCTGCAACCCGGCGGTCTCGCGCTTGCCTTGCCGCACGCCCGCCAGCGCGGCGCTCAGTTCGTAGTACTCACGTTGTCGAATGGGATCGAACTTGTGATCGTGGCAGCGTGCGCAGTTGACGGTGAGGCCGAGGAAGGTCTGACCGACGGTTCCCACCAGATCCTCGAGCTCGTCCTGGCGTACGACCGCGCGCATGGCCTTGCTTTGCTGGCTTTGCCCGGCGGTATCGAACGGACCCGCCGCGAGAAAGCCCGCCGCGATCGCCCCGTCGAGATCGCCGGGCGCGAGCACGTCGCCCGCCAGTTGCCGGCGGACGAACTCGTCGTAGGGAAGATCGTCGTTCAACGCGTTCACGACCCAATCGCGATAGGGCCAGGCCTCGGCCCGGAACTCGTCGTACTCGAAGCCGTTGCTCTCGCCGAAGCGGACGACATCGAGCCAATGCCGGGCCCATCGCACCCCGTAGTGGGGCGAGGCAAGCAATCGGTCGACGAGACGCTCGAAGGCATCCGGCGCGGGATCCGACACAAAGGCGTCGATCTCGGCACGACTCGGCGGCAGGCCCAGCAGATCGTACGACAACCGGCGGATCAACGTCCGCCGATCGGCTTCGGGCGACGGCGCCAGCCCCCGCTCGACGAGACCCTGCTGGATGAAGCGATCGACCGGCGTCCGCGACCAGGAGTCGTCGCCCCCGCTGGGCACCGAGGGCCTGACGACGGGCTGCAGCGACCACCAGTCGTATCCCGCCCGAGCGTCGGTGGTGATGCGGAAGCGATCGATCTCGCCGGCGCTCCACTGCGCGCCAGCCGTCAGCCAGCGGCGCAGCAGGTCCTTCTCCGCCGCGGAAAGCGGGTGCTTGGGAGGCATTTCGTCGGCAGCGACGCGCTCCCAGAGGTAACTCGCCGCGGGCGAATCGGCATCGAGGGCTGGCCCGCTCTCGCCGCCGGCCACAGCCGCCTGGCGACTTGCCAGATCGAGTCCCCCCTTCAGATCGAGCGCGTTGTGGCAATCGAGGCAGCGCCGCGCCAACAGCGGGGCGACCTGGCGCTCGAAGTCGGGCGGCGCCTCGTCTGGCTCGGCGCCGCGGAGCCGCAACGAGGGCGAACTGCACAGAACGGCCACGATCGCGAGTGGCAACAGCCCGAGGCGTCGAACTCGTACCATCATCGGGCGTGACCTGCGGCGCTAGGGGTTGCTGCGGGATCGCCGGCCTCGAGTGCGGCCGGCAGGGCATTTATTCTGACTGCTATCTCCGGGAGCCACAACAACTTCTCGCCGGGCGACGATGGGGAGCCGTCGCGGTCCCCCGGCGGGAATTCGTTTCCTGCCAGTCGGGGCCCGATTATAGTGGCACCGCAAGCTGGAGGGACGCCGGGGTCGGGGCCGGGGGCGTCGGGACGAATGAATTCGCACGCCGTCGGCGCGTCGACTTCCGGGGGATGGCTCGTGACGAGCCGGTAATATCGTGAGCGATGGGTATTCGTGCTCGGCGGCGATGCTGCGCCGCGGCTGTTGGTTCGCGCTGGCCGCGGCCGCGCTCGCCGGCCTGTTCCAGCCCGCGACCTCTCAAGCGCAGCTCACCATCTCAACGACGGGCGTGCTCCCCGCAGGGCCGCTCGAACATTCGCTCATCCTCGGCGACAATCTCGCCACGCTGCAGGCGCAGTGGGCAAACCCGGTCAATGCGTACCAGCAGTATTGGGTCAACACCATCGCCGGGCGGGCCAATCAAAGCCCCAGCAGCGGCGCGCCGGCAACCTTCGCCGCGGCGGCGCTCGATTCGAGCATTGCTCAGTCGGCCGGCCTGCGCTATGCGATGACCGGCAGCACGGCCGACTTGAACAAAGCGGTCGCGGCGCTCGTGAATGCCGCGCTCCCGGCGCGGAACTCCGACGACTTCATCACGCATCCGGAGCTCTTGACGAGCTACCTGAGCGCCTACGACTACATCCGCGCCGCGCCGGGTGCCGACCTCTCGGCCGCCACGCGCGGCTTGATCGAAAGCCGGCTGCTGGGGCTCGCGCAAAACCTGAGCTACGGCAACAACACCGCCAGCAACGCCCTGGGCAAAATCGGCGCCACCAAAGCCTTGGCCGGCGAGCTGCTGGGTAACCAGACGCTGCTGAACGCCGGGCTGGCGAACCTCCAGACCCACTACAACTACAGCACGACCGACGACGGCTGGTTCACCGACAGCCAGGGCCTCTACCTCGAATACACGCTGCGCCATCTCGCGCTCTTCGCCAGGGCGTACGAACAGGGGTCGGGCGTCGATCTTTATGCTCAGATCCAGCCGCTGCTGGAAATGTCGATCGCCCTGCGCAAGCCCGACGGGACCGTGCCGGGCGTTTCGAACGGGCTCAACTGGCCGCTGGCGCTCAACCTGTTCAGCAACACGCCCGACTCGGCCCTGGCGGGACAAACGATCTGGAACCTCGAAGCCCTCCCGGTCACCGCCTTCAACAACACTAACATCGAGAACAACGACTACTCGTACTCGACGTTCTTCGCGCTGACGAACTTCGACGCGGCCCCGGCGGCGCCGACGCAGTCGCCGACCTACCTGGCCACGGGGCAAAGCCACGTCGCGGTGTTCCGGCAAGACTGGTCCCCCACGAGCGACTACCTGCTGCTCTCGGCAGGAGTCGACAGTCCTTTTCAAACAATTCCGTCGGTGGGCCTGTTGGTGCCGGCCTTTCATTCCAGCAACGACACGGCCGAGGTCCTGGTGGCGTCGCAGGGCACCTACATCCTCGTCGGCGCGGGATACGACCGGAACGATCTCTCGAATTACCCGGCCGGTTTTCAGGCGAAGGCGCCCAACAACCACAACGTGATCCTCGTCGACGGCAGTCTGGGGCGCACGAACGAGGGACGCACGATGCGCCCCGAGCGCTTCGTCAGCTCCGACCGCCTCGATTCGACCGAGCGGGGCGGCTTTCATGGCGTCGGCGATTTCTCGACGCTCTCGATGGAGTATGGCGGCGCGCAGGTGGCCCGCTCGATTGGTTTTGCCAACGAAGATTACTTCGTCGTCGCCGATCGCATGCAGGCTCCCGCGTCGCACGCGTACGGATTCAACCTGATCGGCCGGGGCACGCAGACCGTGCTGACGAACTCGCCCGACCTGATCGAGGTCAAATGGGAGTTCGAGGGGCAGCAAGTCATCGAGCACTTGGTGAGCACGCACGCCCTGTCGCTGGCGACCAGCAGCACTTACCTGCACGACCAGTTCAACGAGTTCGAAGTCACCCAGCGCATGACCGCGACCATCTCGGCCGCCAACGCGGGCTTTCTGAGCGTGATCGAGACCGGCCCGGCCGGCAGCCCTGCCCGGCTGGCGGTGACCAATCTCTCGACGGTCGAGTTCGCGGCGCTGCGGGCCGTGAATGCCAGCGAGAATTACGTCGACGTCATTCTCGCGCAGGCCGCGTCGACCTTGCGCACGT
>JAEUIK010000655.1 GCA_016793185.1 Planctomycetaceae bacterium
AGGGACGCCCCGAATGTTCCACCCACCGGGTGGATATCCAAGTCTAGGTTCCAGTTAGCCGGTTGGCCGTCCCTTAAGTGTTTCCCGTAGCCGACGTCAGAGACGTCGGTTTTCGTCGCACGGTATGGCAGGGCCGGCCGACATCTCACCGAGGCCACTGGCCTCGGCTACAGGAGAAATTGGGATCGGGGTCACAGAGCCCGACTACAGAAGCGCCTGAATGATGCCTATTGCGAATGCTTGACTTCCCGGGCGGCAATCTCCAGCGCCTTGGCATCGATCAGCGCCGTGTATTGTTGCCAGGCCGACTTCTCGGTGTCGTCGTGGCTGCGCCACATGGTGAAGTGGCAGGTCTCGGCGCCCGCCGGAATGGTCGTGTCGAAGCGGACGTCGAACCCGTGCTCGGAGCCGTATTCCTTCATCGCGTCGATCATGCCCTGCACGAAGTACCGCTGCACGCGGCAATCGAACGCCTGGTAATGGTCTTGATGAGGGCACCAGAGGATATCGAAGCTCACCTGGTCGTCGCTGTCGATCTGGGGCGCTTCGAGCGAGGCATAGGCGATGCGATTGATCACCGTGGCGTAAAAGCTGAGGAACTCGGCAGCGGTCATTTCCGCAGGTTTGGAGGTGCCGGCCAGTATTTGGCGTCCGACATCGAGTCCGACGCGATGCAGTGCGTCGTAGACGGCCTGCTGACCTGCCGCGCCAAATAACCGCTCGCACGACTTGAGGATCTCGATCACGGCCATCGCCTGCATCGTGCCCCATTGCCACAAAGTGGCGGGGTCGAAATCGGTTTTGGCGAGCACTTCTTCCTTGAGCCGGTGCAATCCCTTCGCGTAGGGTTGATTGAACTCGAACTTTGCCCAGGCGGCCTCGGGCCGGTGCTGCCAGTGAGCCATGGCTGGATCCTGTTCTGGAGGAGGTGACGTGCTGACGGCGTGCAGCATATCAGACCGGCGCGGCAGATTCCGTCGGCAGCGGCGCTAACCGAGCCGCTCGACGATGGCGGCACCGAGTTGCGCAGTCGAAAGTTTGCCTCCCAGGTCGGGCGTTCCGAGTCCCGCCCCGAGTGTCGCGGCCACGGCCGCACGCACGCGCTGGGCTGCCGAGCGGAGCTGCAGCCAGTCGAGCATCAGGGCCATGCTGAGGATCGCCGCCACGGGGTTGGCAATTCCCCGGCCGGCGATGTCGGGGGCCGAGCCATGGACCGGCTCGAACATGGAGGGAAACACGCGCTCGGGATTGGTGTTGGTGCTGGGCGCCAATCCCAGGCCGCCGCCGATGATCCCACCCAAATCGGTCAAGAGATCGCCGAACAGGTTCGAGGCGACGATCACGTCGAAACGCTCGGGCCAGCGGACCAGGTTCATCGCGGCCGCGTCGCAATGCTGGCGGTCGGTTTCGATGTGCGGGAATTCGCGGCGGATCTCCTCGTGGATCTCGTCCCACAAGACATAGGCGTAGCGCTGGGCGTTCGACTTGGTGATCATCGTCAGTTTCTGGCGACGCGTCTCGGCGAGCCGGAAGGCGAATCGCAAGATCCGTTCGATACCTCGCCGCGTATGGATCGCCGTCTGCAGGGCGAACTCATCGGGCTGGCCGACGTGGAATCGGCTGCCCGAGTCGACGTACTCTCCCTCGGAATTTTCGCGGACGACGACAAAGTCGATTTCCGCGGGACCCTTGCCCGCCAGCACGCTGGGTACGCCAGGGTAGAGTCGCGCGGGCCGGACGCAGGCGTACTGGTCGAAGGTTTGTCGGATCTTCACGAGCGGCGCCAGCGTGATGTGATCGGGAATCCTGGCCGGCCAGCCGACGGCTCCCAGCAGAATCGCGTCGGCGGGGCGGAGGACTTCGAGAAAATCCTCGGGCGCCACGCGGCCATGCTTTTCCCAGTGGGTCACACCCCAGTCGACGTACTGCTTGTCGAACGCGACTCCTTCCAGCTCGGCGACGCGATCGAGCACGCGCACCCCCTCGGCGGTCACTTCAGGTCCGATGCCGTCGCCGGGATACACCACAATCTTGAAGGTCTTCATGAGGATCTCTGA
>JAEUIK010000689.1 GCA_016793185.1 Planctomycetaceae bacterium
TGGAGATTGTTCCACTCGCGCCGCTGGCTCCCCAGCGACGAAGTCCGCGGCCTGGCGCTCGCCGCCGATGGCAACCTGCTGGTCGAAACGGCCGGCGGGATCGTCAAGTTTTCGCAACAGACCACGACTCTCGACGAGAAGATGGCGGCCATCAATCGCGAGCTACAAGCCCAGCACCTCCGCGAAGGACTCGTGGGAGCCATTCACGGGCCCACCCCCGGCAAAGTCACGCCCGAATGGACGCAAGGCTCGGACGATAACGACGGGCTCTGGACGAGCCTCTACGTGGCGGCCGAAGCCTTCCGCTACGGCGCCACCGGCGCTGCCGACGCGAAGGCGAACGCCTGGAAATCGCTGCGGGCCCTGATGTTCCTCGAAGAAGTAACGGGCATCCCCGGCTTTGCCGCCCGCAGCATCTGGCCGAACGGCCCTGGCGTCGACGCGCAGAAGATGTTCGGCGGCGAGTGGCATCAGTCGGCCGATGGCAAGTGGTGGTGGAAGGGGGATACCTCGAGCGACGAGCTCGACGGGCATTACTTTGCGTACCCGATCTACTACGACCTCTGCGCCACGCCGGAAGAGAAGAAGGAGATCCAGGCCGTGGTGGCCCGGATCACCGACCACCTGATCGACCATGGCTACTACTACGTCGGCCCGTCGGGCAAACCGACGCGGTGGGGCGTTTTTGCCCCCGAGCGGCTGAACCACGATATCGAGTGGATCGTGGAGCGCGGGATCAACTCGCTCGAGATTCTCTCGCATCTGAAGGTGGCCGATCACATCTGCGGCGGCACGAAGTACGCCGACGCCGCTCGGAAACTGATCGACGAACATGCCTACGCGATGAACACGGTTTACCAGAAACTCGTCTGGCCGCTGAGCGAAGTGAATCACAGCGACGACGAGCTGGCTTTTCTGGCCTATTACCCGTTGCTCTGGTACGAGCGCGATCCCCAGCTGCGTCACATCTACCTGGAGAGCATTCACCGCTCGTGGGAGTTCGAGCGCCCCGAGGGCTCGCCCTTTTTGAACTTCATCTACGCGGCGGCGCGCCAGGCGACGCGCTGGCCCCATCCGACCGAGCGCCCCCCCGAGGCGTTTCTCGCGCCGGAGAAGTACGACCGCGACCGTTGCCTCGAGTGGTTCCGGCTGGTGCCGCAGGAGACGCTCGACTGGCGGGTGGTGAACAGCGGCCGGCAGGACGTGGGGGAGATCCTCAAGAATCGCTTCGACCAGGCGCGCTCGAGCAGCGTGCTGCCGGTCGACGAGCGGCGGCAGATGCGCTGGAACGGCGATCCGTTCGAGCTCGACGGCGGGGCCGAGGGACGCCGCCGCGACGACGGGGCCTATATCCTGCTCCCCTACTGGATGGGCCGCTGGCACCGCTTCCTGGATTAGGTGCGCCACAAGCTAGGGCAGATAACCTACGCCGGCCTCGTAGGGGCCAGCCACAGAAAACGCACGCCGGACACAGGGAGGGCGGCCGCGGCCCTTATTCCGGATCCATGTGGATCGGGTCGCTCACTGCGCCTCGTAGAGGATCTCGCAGATCCGTCCCAGCACCTTGCCGATGCGGTTGCGCTCTTCCGTATCCTTGAGATGGACGCCGTTGACGACGGCGGCGAAGGCGAGCTTGCGCCCGCTCTTGGCGCTCAGGTATCCTGCCAGTGCCTTGCTGGTGAGCACGTACTGGCCATTCATGAGATTCTGCCAGTAGTAGGTGCCCGTCTTGGCCTGCACCTTGCCGCGCGCGGGGCTGTTGTCGTCGACCGCGCTCGCCAGGGTCCCGTCGATTCCCAGCACCGGCAGGCCCCGCTCGTAGCTCTCGAAGTCGGGACGCGTCGCCATGTAGCGCAGCAATTCGACCGTCGCCCGGGGGGTCGTCAGATCGGCGGGCGATCCTCCGGCGCCGCCGCCAAACGAGATGGTCTCGACGCTCACGCCGGCGCCGGCCAGAAAATCATGCTGCCGGCGCAAACCGTCAGCGAGCGTTCGCTGTCCATGCCGGGTCGCCACCAGCAGCGGCAACATGCTGGCGTGCAAGTTGTGGCTCACTTTCAGGATCAGCCGCGCCGATTCGGCAAAGGGGGGCGAGGTCAGCAGCGCCACCTGCGGTAGCTCCTTGACTTCCGCCGCGGTCGGCAGTTTGGATGCGTCGTTGCTCGACAGTCGCGAAGCATCGACGCGCACGCCGGCCTGCTCGAGCGCGGCAATGAACAGCGACCGCGCAAACGATTCGGGATCGCTGACTTCGTGGACGCGCACCAGCGGATCGCGCCCGGCGGCAATCCGCCCCCGGACAACGATCTTGTCGGGACCGGCCGAGGTGACGCGGATCTCGGTCGGCTTGCCGGCCGGCGCGGTCGTCACCTGAGCGTCGACCTCGATCGCCGCGCACACGGGGCGCCACTCCACATAGGCCGGCGAGCCAGCCGTGCTCGGGCTGACGGTGATGTCGATCACGTTATCGTTGACCACGATGGGAGTCACCCGGCTCGGGCCGCTGCCGGTCGACTGCGTGGGCTCGAACAGGCGCGCGTCGATCAGGACATCGCCCCGCACCCGCTTGATTCCGGTCGAGGCGACTTGCCTGGCAAGTTCCTCGAGGCCCGCCAGCGGATCGGGCCGGGTCAGCTCCGTCTTTTGCGAGCTGTTGGCATAGGTGTGGTCGGCATCGGTGAAGGCGATCCGGCCCTCGGCGTCGGTCCGTCCCCCCAGGGAGAAATCGCCGCTGGCCACCAG
The DNA here is from genome assembly GCA_016793185.1 of Planctomycetaceae bacterium. Classification (GTDB taxonomy): domain Bacteria; phylum Planctomycetota; class Planctomycetia; order Pirellulales; family JAEUIK01; genus JAEUIK01. The sequence continues at coordinate 2,743 of JAEUIK010000689.1, forward strand.
AATCAGGTCGCCGGCCAGCTCGCCGTCGGCCGACAGTTCGCCGCGGCGGACCACCGGAGTTTCGAAACGGTAGTCTTCTCCCAGCTCGGCCAGCGCGGTGGCGACCGAGTAGAGCTTGGTCGTCGAGGCGGGGGCGAACAGCTTGTCGGCGTTGAGCTCGTACAATACCTCGCCAGTCGCCAGGTCCACGGCCAACAGCCCCCAATGGGCTTGCTTGAATTCCGGCGCTTCGAGCACCGCGCGGAGCTCGTCACTCAGGGCCACGGCCGGCGCAACGGGAGGAGGAGACACCGGCGCATCCTGAGACCAGCCGGTGGACGATCCCGCGCTTGCCGCGCCGATCAGGCACACGAGCAGCCACCGCAAATCCCACAACATTGTCTTCATGGCGCACAACTTCATCGGGTGCCTCTGGATGGAAAACCAGCATCCTGCCCGCGCTCGTCCAGGTCAGCTGCCGCGGGCGACTTCCTCAGCCTGCCGCAGCGCGCGCAGCACGTTCTGGCCGAGGATCTTGTGGATCGCCTCGGCCGAGTAGCCGCGATTGAGCAATTCCTGGGTGATCAGCGGATAGCACGAAACGTCCTCGAGCTGCGCCGGGAGTTTCGTGACGCCGTCGTAGTCGGACCCCAGCCCCACGTGGTCGACGCCCGCCACTTTGGCGATATGGTCGATATGGTCGACGACGTCGTGAATGGTTCCGGCCGGGATGGGGTGTTCCTGATGCCACTGCTTCATCGCCTGCTCGAAGTCGGCCGGATTCGGGTGTTTGGCTTTCAGCTCGCGTCCCACGTCGAACATCCGGGCCATTACCACAGCCCCGGCGGGCACGACGAAGCCGGAGAAGAAATTAACCATCACGACGCCGCCGTTCCGGGCGACTTCGCGGAGAATCTCGTCGGGCACGTTGCGCGGATGCGCGGCGATCGAGTACGCGCTCGAGTGCGAAGCGATCACGGGCGCCCGGCTCGCCCGCAGCGCGTCGTGCATCGTCTCGACGGAAACATGCGAGATGTCGACGAGCATCCCCAGGCGGTTCATCTCCTGCACGACCTCGACGCCGAACGAAGTCAAACCGCCATGCTTGGCGGCGTCGGTCGCGGCGTCGGCCCAGGCCAGCGTGTCGGAATGGGTGAGGGTCATGTAGCGGGCGCCGAGGCGGGCAAAGTCGCGGAGCACGCCCAGCGAGTCCTCGATCGAATGGCCTCCTTCGAGCCCGATCAGCGAGGCGATCTTCCCCTCGGCCCGGCTGCGCTCGATGTCGTCGGCCGTCCGCGCGAGCTGAAACGTGTCGGGGTAGCGCTCGACCATCCGGTAGATGATGTCGATCTGTTCGAGGGTTTGTCGGGCCGCGCCGCCGGTCCGCATCGTCTCGGCCGGAACGTAGGCGCTCCAGAACTGCCCGCCAAGTCCGCCGGCACGCAGTCGGGGAATGTCGGTGTCGAGCTCGGGCTGCGCCTGGGAAAGATCGAGCGCCGAGCCCTTCTTGCGAATCTCGCCCGGCAGATCGTTGTGACCGTCGATGACGAGCGCCGCGGCGTGCAGCTTGCGGGCGGCATCTCCCAAAACCACCGCGGGTCGGGCGGCGGGAGCTTCGCCGGCGCCCGGTTCCGCCGCGGGGGCATCCTGCGCCGTCAGGCGCCTGGCGCCGAGCAGCGCCAAACCGGTCGCGACGAAACCACGTCGAGAGATTGAATCCATCAGCGCTCCGCTCCTCAGGCTAGCCCGGCAGCATCACTCGGCCGCCGCAGACCGAGAGGGTTTGCCCCGTCATGAACGATGATTCGTCGCTCAGCAAAAAGCAAATCGTCGCGGCGATCTCCTCGGGCTGGCCGATCCTCCGCAGGGGGGTCTCGGCCGCGATTCGCGCGATCTTCTCGTCGGACAGCACGTGGACCATTTCGGTTTCGGTCAGGCCCGGCGACACGCAGTTCACGCGGACGCTGGGGCCGAAGGCCTCGGCCAGGCAGCGAGTGAGGGCAATCACGCCCGCCTTGGAGGTCGAGTAGTGAATCTGCATCTGCCGCGGACGCAGGCCGGCCACCGAAGCGATGGTGACGATGCGGCCGTAGCCCTGGGCGAGCATCTCGTCCTTCACGGCAAAGATCACGCGGAAGGTGCCGTGCAGGTTGACGTCGATCGTCTCCGCCCAACGCTCAAATGTGAGTTCGGTGTGTGCGCAAGTGTTGCTGATCGCGCCGCAATGCGCCAACAGCTCGATCGGCCCGAAGCGCTCGCGCACTGCGGCAACTGCGCGGTCGATCTGATCCTGGCGCGCCACGTCGCAGGGGAGCGCTATCGCCTGGCCGCCCGACGCTTCGATCGCGGCGACGACTTCCGCGGCTGGAGCGGGCCGCGAGCCATACGTGATCGCCACGCGGGCCCCTTGTTCGGCCAGGCGCAGCGCGGTCGCCCGGCCGATGCCGCGCGATCCGCCCGTAACGAGGGCGACTCGATTCTCGAACGGTCGTGTCATCGTGGTTGGCCCGATCCCTGTTGCTGGCTGAGGAACTCGATGAGAGAAAGACTAACCGTCGCAACAGGCCGGCACAACGAATTGCGGAATCGCGGATGTGCACGGGGTGGCACTGGATACGCCAGTGTCTTCCTGGAACTCGCGCTGGCAGAGCCCGCGGCACCCTTGATCTGCGCGATCTGCGGTTCCAGACTCACGCCCGGCGACGGCCGTCGATCGTTCGGCGTCGCCGTGGTCCGGCAGGTTTCTCGATGGTCGCGGCCACGCAGATCTCCTGCCGGCTCGTCTGCAGTTGCCGGGCGCGCACCGAGGAAAAACCCCAGCTCTGGATCCGTTCGACGTACGCGGGAATCTCGTCAGCTAACTTCCAGTCCAGCAGCTTGAGCGTCAGCAGCAGCCCGCGGAGATGCACCTCGGGATGCGTGGCGATCGCCTCGACGGTGTCGAGCGTGTACTGCGGCGCCACATTCAGGTCGGCCAGCAGCCAGCGTGTCTTGCGAAATTCGCGGCGGCGCACCTCGGAACCGCGCTTGCGGACGTGCACAAAGTTCGGGTGCGCGAGGACGCGCGCATCGATCTCCGCGGGATCGATACCCAAGACCAGCATCCCCTTTTCCAGGAGCGCCTGGCTGGCCCCGCCCGGCGAGGCGCCGATCTCGGCACAGCGCTCTCCCGCTTGCAGCGGCAATTGCGACCAGCGCAGCCCTTCCAGCAACTTGGCGTACGCCCGGCTCACCGCATGCTCGGGCAATTCGACGCGCGTCATCCCGCCGGGCTGGCACGACTCGTAAGTGTGCGCGTAGTGATAACCGACCGACCATTCCGCGGCGGGAGGAGTCTC
>JAEUIK010000580.1 GCA_016793185.1 Planctomycetaceae bacterium
CTGATCACCACCGGCCGCGTCGCGGTCGACGGACAGACCGTGACCGAACTCGGCACCAAGGTCGATCCGCTGGAGCAACAGATTCGCGTCGACGGCGAAGCATTGCGCCGGCCGCGCAAACTGTACTACCTCGTGCATAAACCGCCGGGGGTGCTCTCGACCAATCGGGATCCGGCGGGCCGGCCGCGCGTGGTCGATCTGGTGCCCCCCAGCCCCGAACGCCTGTACGCGGTGGGGCGGCTCGACCAATCGAGCGAAGGGTTGATCCTGGTCACCAATGACGGCGCACTCGCCAACCAGGTCACCCATCCCCGCTATGGCGTATCGAAGACGTACCAGGTCCTGGTCGCCGGCACTCCCGCGCCTGAAGCGCTCGAGCGGTTGCTCGGAGGCGTGCACTTGGCCGAGGGACTGGCCCGCGTTGATCGGATCGAGATCAAGGCGCAACACGCCAAGAGCACCCAGCTCGAGATGGTCTTGAGCGAAGGGCGCAATCGCGAGATCCGCCGGCTCCTGGCCCGGGTGGGCCACAAAGTGCTGCGACTGCGCCGCGTGGCCGTGGGGGGGCTCAAGCTCAAGGATCTCAAACCGGGCGAGTGCCGCCGGCTGACGCACGACGAAGTCGAACGGCTGCGCAGTTCTGTGCGGATGACCGATGCCCCGCGTCCCAAACGCGCCGGCCAGAAGCCGCGGACACGGCGTCCCGGGGCACCGTCTGCAGCGCCGACGAAACCGCGCCGGCGTCGCCCGCCGCGCGAGGAGCAGGGGGGGATTGCCGATGACGCATGAGGCGCACGGCGTGTGTTTTCCGGACCAGGCGTGGTTCGGCACGGTCGACGTGTTGGAGAACGTGCAACTGGCCCGCGATACCTATCGCGTGCGGATCGCGGCGCCGCATATCGCCCGGCGGATCGTGCCGGGGCAGTTCCTGATGATTCGCATGGCGGGCACCAACGATCCGCTACTGGGCCGCCCCCTGGCTCTGTATGACACGGTCTGCGACGAAGCGGGCAATCCGATCGCGCTCGACGTCGTGTACCTGGTGGTCGGCAAAATGACTTCGCGCCTCGCGGCCCTGGGGCCGGGGCAGCGCGTCGATGTGTGGGGACCGCTCGGCAACGGTTTTCCCCTGGCGCCGGCCGAACTCGCCTGCGACGAGCATCTGATTCTCGTAGCCGGGGGAATCGGGCAGACGCCGTTTCTGGCGCTGGCACAAGAGTCGACCGGTCAGCGGGCCTACGGTTCGCCGGCCCGCGACGCGCCTCGCGCGGCGCGGATCTCGTTCTGCTACGGCGCTCGCAGCCGCGAGTACCTGGCCGGCGTTGAGGATTTCGCGCGACTCGGCATCGAAGTGCGCTTGAGCACCGACGACGGGTCCGCCGGCACGCGGGGCTTCGTGACCGAGCAACTCACCGCGGTGCTCGACGCCGCGCAGCACCAGCCGCGCGTCATCGCCTGCGGGCCGGAACCGATGCTGCACGCCGTCGCCAAAATCTTGCGCGAGCGGAACGTGCCAGGGCTGGTCTCGCTCGAGACTCCCATGGCCTGCGGCCTGGGAATCTGCTTTAGCTGCGTCGCCCGCGTCCGCGACGCGAGCGGCGCGTGGGACTATCGGCGCACCTGCGTCGAAGGACCGGTTTTTGACGCCCAGGCGGTCGAGTTCTGAGGGCAGCCGCACGAGAGGAGCAAGGCGGCAGCCGGTTGCGCGGAGAACCAGACGCGCTGAAGCGACGGGCGACTTGCAAGAGCAACCGGCGCGGCGATGGCTGCCGCAGGGGAGAGTCCGCCTTACGACTTCGCCTTCTTGGCGGCCACGATCGCGGCCGAGAGGCGCGACTTCACGCGGCCGGCGGCGTTGGCATGGATCACATTCTTGGCCGCCGCACGGTCCAGCTTGACCTGCAGTGTCTTGAAGGCGGCATTGGCCTCATCGATGTTGCCCGCGGCGATCTCGGCCCGGACCTTCTTCACGTGCGACTTGAGGGTCGCTTTGACAGAGCGGTTGCGGGCGCGGCGGATGAGGCTTTGACGCAGGCGTTTCTTAGCGCTTTTGATATTCGGCATGGGATCTTCGGGTCGGCGGAGGCAGGGATCGAGGGACCAGTGCCGCAGGCCCCGCCATGGGGCCGCGAATTTGCTTTTATGACCGACTGAGAGCGATTTGTCCAGACGGCGGGGCCAAATGGCAGGGAGCGTTCCGCTGGCCGGCCGGAGACGCTAACGGGGAGCGGTTACGGCGGTTACAGCGTCGCTGGCCCGTCCCCCGCCTCTTCCTTGAGTTTCTCCAGCTTCTCCAGCCGGTCCCCGACGTCCTTGTAGCCAAAGTCGAGCCCGGCCAGCTCGGAGAGGTACTTTTCGGCCTTGGAGTAGTCCTTCAGACCGTCCATGGCCATCACGCCGGCACGATAGAGGGCCAGTTTCTTGCGATCGACGTCGGCTCCCGGCACGGCCTCGACCGCCCCCTCGTAGTTGTTCATGGCGAGCTTGTACTGCTTGATGTTCTGGAAGCATTCCCCCAGCGACAGCAGCACCTCTCCCCGGCGGCGGGGGTCTTGTTGGGCCTTCTGGAAGGTGGGGATCGCCTCCTTGTAGAGGCCGGCCCGCTGCATCCGCAGCCCCAGCTCGATCATGTAACCGTAATGCTGGGGATTGCGTTCGCTGCGGCTGCGATACACGTCGAGCTCGACGCGATTGAGCTCGGTCCTGATGCCGTTGTACAGTTCGACCGCTTCCTTGGTCCGCTCGGACTGGGCTTTCTTGAGCGCGATCGCCAACTGGTCGCGGTGCCGGCGGAGCTGCAAGTCCTCGATCCGCTCGCGAATGTTCACGTCTCCGCCGGAGACTTCGAACGCCTTTTGCAGCATCTCGGCGGCCTGCTCGTACCGTTCTTTGTGGATGTGCAGATCGGCTAATTGCAGATAATTGCTGACATCCTCGGGCTTTTTGGCGATCGCCTTTTCGAGCTGCCGCTCGGGCGTAATCTCGATTCCCGCGGCCGGCGCGTCATCCTTGTCGGCGCGCACTTCCTTCGACGACTCGGCGTCTTCGTAGCCGCCGTGGCGGATGGTCTTTTCGATGGTCAGATCGCCGATCGCGCGGGCCGCCTCCTCGTCTCCCTTGACGGCCTGCTGCACCCGATGCCAGCAGCGGATGGCATCGTCGAACTTCCCCTGTCGTCCCAAGGCTCGGGCGGCCAGGCGATTGGTCTCGGCGTCCTTCATGTCGGCTTCGAGGGCAGCACGATAGTAGACCAGCTCGGTTTCGTCGTGGCCCAGCGCGGCGCAGGCGGCGGCCATGCTCGTCAGGGTGCTGTTATCCCACGGGTTGTAGGCGAGGAAGTCGACGCCCGAGGCGATGACTTGCTTCCAGTTTTTTTGCATGTAGGCCTTCTTGACCAGCGTTTTGGCGCCGGCCCCGCTGATCATGGCCAACTTGCTCCCTTTTTTGTTGTTGTTGTATTTGCGTTGGAGGTTGAAGAGGAAGTTCTGGGCGTAGATCTGGTTGCCGGGGTCCTCGGTGATGCACCGCTTGAACATGTCGTTGGCGTAGTCGAAGTTCCCTAGCTTCGACTCCTTGCTCCCTTTCTCGAAGAGCTGCTGCAGGATGCGGCGCTTTTGCGGCGGGATCGGTTGTTGCCCTTCGGGCGTCTTGTCGTCGGCCATGGATGAGCCCGGTCGCGTGACGGAAAGTGTTTTGCAATACAGCCTTCCGTAAAATATACTGGCTGTGCTTACCACTGTAACACATGCCCCCACCGAAGCAACCAGTCCCCCGTGGGGACCCCCTGCGAGGTTCGATTGCCGCCTATGACTTCACCGCCGCGCGGCAAAGTCTTCCTCGTCGGGGCCGGCCCGGGGGATCCGGGGCTCATCACGCTGCGGGGGATCGAATGCCTCCGGCAGGCCGACCTCATCCTCTACGACTACCTCGTCAACCCGCGCCTGCTCGAGCATACGCGCCCCGCAGCCCGCAAAGAGTGCCTGGGCCGGCATGGGCAGGGGCGCATCCTGTCGCAGGCCGAGATCAACGCGCAGATGGTGGACGCCGCGCGGAGCGGAGAGACGGTCGTCCGCTTGAAGGCCGGGGATCCAATCATCTTTGCCCGGGCCGCCGAGGAGATCGATGCCCTGACCGCCGCCGGGGTTCCTCTCGAAATCGTGCCGGGCATCACGGCGGCTTTCGGGGCGGGGAGCTATGCCGGCATTCCGCTGACGATGCGTGACCAGGCCTCGGCGGTGGCGCTCGTCACGGGGCACGAATGCGCCGACAAACAATCGCCCGAGCTGGATTTCGCACCGCTGGCGAAGTTTCCCGGCACGCTGGTCGTGTACATGGGCGTCACGTCGGCCCCGCGGTGGGTGGCGGCGCTGATCGCGGCGGGCAAATCACCGACGACTCCCGCAGCGATCGTGCGCCGCTGCTCATGGCCCGATCAACGGGTGCTGCGAACCACGCTGGAGAAGATTCCGGCCGAGATCGAAGCCCAGCGCATCCGCCCGCCGGTGATCGTCGTCGTTGGTGAAGTCACCGGCTTCGAGGGGGCGGCCCGCTGGTTCAGCGACCGGCCGCTGTTCGGGCAGCGGATCCTCGTGACTCGCGCCCTCGAGCAAATCGGCGCGTTCGGGCGGCAGTTGGAGATCCTGGGGGCCGAGGTGGTCGTGCAGCCCGCGATCGAGATCGGACCGGCACGCGACCAGGCGGCCTTGGAGGCAGCCGTTGCGCAGGCGGGCGACTTCGATTGGCTGGTCTTCTCGAGCGCCAATGGCGTTCGCTACTTCTTCGAGCGTTTCGTGGCACAAGGCTACGACGCGCGCCGACTTGCCCAAACCCGGCTGGCGGTGATGGGGCCCGGCACGCGCGCCGCGCTGGCCGAGTTCAAGCTCCACGCCGACGTCGAACCGGACGTGCGCCGCGCCGAGGCGCTGGCCGACGCGCTGGCGAGCGACGCCCGTGGCAAACGCTTCCTGTTGGTTCGGGCCAGCCGCGGACGCGAGGTGCTGGCCGAGCGGCTGACCGCGGCCGGTGGACAGGTGACGCAGGTCGTCGCCTACGAAA
>JAEUIK010000592.1 GCA_016793185.1 Planctomycetaceae bacterium
GGCCGATAAATCGATCAATCGTGTGTCGGGCCCTCCCGACACGTGCATTGACAACACGCCGGCCGTCGCCAGCGGCCCCGTCGAGGGGTCGGCGCCGTTCACCAGCACGTTGCCCGCGAATTCATGGACGACGATTTCGTCGTCGTCGGCGATGACCCGGAGAGAGCCGTCGGATGGGTCAAACGCGGCGGAGACCGCCAGCAGGGATCGCGGCTCCAGGAGTTCGGCCGCACGGAGGGCGCGCGAAACCAGCCGCGGAACGGGGGGACGACGATTGCGAGACAAGGTTCAGGCCCCGGACGCTCCGCAGCCTTCGCCTCAGCCACGCACCGCCGCACCGGAATGTGTCCGAATCACAAGTCTGTCGCCCAATCTGCCCCGAGATGCTAGGGAAGTTCCCGTCAGAATTCAACACAATTTGGCAGGTTGCGCGTCCCGCGGCCCTGGGCGGCCCGAGAAAAGCCGGCGGCAACCGTCCCCTCGCCGCGCCGCGTTCAGCAGGGATTCTGAAACCAGACAGCGGCGGATCCGGTATGTTTGCGCAACAGCGGCGCTGGGGCTGGCTCACGGTAGCAGGCCTGTCGCGTTCGGCGGCGGCCAGCTCGACCAGGCAGCCGCAGTTCCGGCGCGACCTTGTCCGCACCGCATCGGTGGATCGGCCAACGACGTCACGGGGGGGTGATCATGCGTCGTGTTGCTTGTCGGTACCCGGCGGAGCGCATGCGTCGCGAGCTGTCCAGGTTGCTCGTCAGCCTGGCCGCGGCGGGGCTTGTCGGCCTGGACGCGACGGCGCTTGTCGCGACCTCCGCCGCTGCGGCTGATGCCCCGCCCGCCGACCGAGCCAGCCTGGTCGGGTCGACGATCGAAGCTTTCGCGCTTCCCGATGTCCACGGCCAGACGCGAGCGCTGGCCGATTTTGCCCAGCACGACGTGATCGTCGTCGCCTTCCTCGGAACCGAGTGTCCGCTGGCGAAACTCTACGCCCCTCGCCTGCAGCAACTGTCTGCCGAGTATGCCAGCCGGGGCGTTGCGTTCCTGGCCATCGACGCGAACGACCAGGACACACTCACCGAGATCGCTGCCTTTGCGCGGAGCAACGATCTCGCGTTTCCCCTGCTCAAGGACCGCGACCAGCAGGTTGCCGATTTGTTTCAGGCGAACCGCAACCCAATCGCATTCGTCCTCGATCGCCGCCGGCAGGTTCGCTATCAGGGCCGCATCGACGATCAGTATGGCCTCGGCGCCAGCTCGGGCTATGCGCGGCCGCAGGTCAAACGCCGCGACCTGGGGATCGCCCTTGATGAAGTCCTGGCTGGCAAACCGGTCTCGATCCCCGTCACTCCGGTTACCGGCTGCCTGATCGGCCGGCGGCCGCGCGTTGCGCCGACGGGCGAAGTCACCTACGCCAGGCACATCGCCCGAATCCTCGAGAACCGTTGCGTTTCGTGCCACCGCCCGGGCGAGATCGGTCCCTTTTCGCTCCGCGATTACGACGAAGTCGTCGGCTGGTCCGAAATGCTGCGCGAGGTCGTGCGCGACGGCCGCATGCCCCCCTGGTCGGCCAGTCCCGACGTGGGGCATTTCTCCAACGACCCGCGTCTGACCGACGAGGAAAAACAGTTGCTCGACCGCTGGATCGACAACGGGTGTCCGCAGGGCGATCCGGCCGACTTGCCCGAGCCGCGGCAGTGGGTCGAGGGCTGGCAGATCCCCGAGCCCGATCAGGTCATTCGCATGCCGAAAGCCAAGAAAGTGCCGGCCGAGGGGGTGCTCTCCTACGAGTACGTCCTGGTCGACCCCGGCTGGAAAGAGGACAAATGGATCCAGGCCGCCGAGGTTCGCCCTGGCAACCGGGCGGTGGTCCACCACATCCTGACGTTCGTGATCACGCCGGCATCTCGGTGGCGCGACCCGAAGGGGGCGGGCGCACCCGCCGCGCTCACGTCGTTCGTGCCCGGCAGCGTCCCCCATATCTATCGGCCCGGCATGGCAGTGTACGTGCCGGCGCACTCGCGCATCATGTTCGAGATCCATTACACGCCCAACGGCAAGCCGCAGGAGGACCAGAGTTACCTGGGAGTCGTGTTCGCCGAGCCGGGAACCGTCAAACGGCGCGTCGACTACCAGGGTGCCGAGAATCGCAACTTCACGATTCCGCCGCGTGCTCGCGATCATGCCCTGGAGTCGGTCCACGAGTTCAAGACCGACCAGCTGCTGCTCTCGCTTTCGCCCCACATGCACTTGCGCGGCAAGGCGTTCAGCATCGCGGCCCATTATCCCGATGGCACTGTCGAGCGGCTGCTCGAAGTCCCCAAATACGACTTCAATTGGCAGCTCCGTTACGACCTGGTCGAGCCCAAACGACTCCCCGCCGTCACGAAGCTCGTTTGCCAAGGGCGATTCGACAACTCGGCCGAGAACCTGGCGAATCCCGACCCCGACGCGGAGCTCCATTTCGGGTGGCAAACCTGGGATGAGATGATGACGGGCTTCTTCGTGGCGTGCGATGCCCAGGACCTTCCGGCGCCGCCCGCGGCGTCCGAGCCCCCCTCCGCGGCGCCTCCACCCGCTGCATCGCCGCGGCGCCCCGAAGGGTCAACCGAGGCTCAACCGCCGACCTGAGCGGCGGCCTCCCGAGCGGGCCGCGGGCCGAACCCTCAGATGGAGTGCAAATACACGGCCAGCCCGATGCCCACCACGGCGAGCAGCGCGGCGACGACGATCCCCAGCGACCAGCGCGACGGGCGATAGGGAATTCCGCGTTCCCAGAGGCTAATGAAGCGGTAGTGTTGCAGAGCGGCCAGCAGCGTCACGGTCACGCCCAGCACGAGCAGCCCCGTGCCGGTCCAGAGCGAGACGCCGGTCGGCGGGGGCGTTTCGCTCGCGTGATTGCTGGCGAGTTCTCGCAGAAAGATTCCGAACCGGGCGACCACGAATCCCAGCCCCATCAGTGCCAAGCCGGTGCGAATCCAGGCCAACAGCGTGCGCTCGGCCGCAAAACGGATGCGCGGATCCTCCTCGGGCAACTTGGTTGGCTGGGCCGACATGGTTCACTCCGGGATCCAGCTGCTATCGACCGGCACGACGCCGCTCGTCGCCCGCATCATACTCCATGCGGAGTTTGCGTAGCAGCTCGCCGACACGGGGACGCGGAGCGGTTGCCTTGGGACAGCGCCTGCCGTACTCTGAAGCGCCTCGTCCGGGCCGATTTCAGAGCGCGACCGGCCAGCGCGAACCGACCCAGTTGCCGCCTCGCATGCGGCCCCCACGGCAGGAAACCAGCTCGATGTCCGACGACAACACTCCGCCAGAAGCAGCGCCGACTCCGCCCGCAGCGAGCGGACCGCCGCCGATCACGCCGGAAGTCCTCAAGTCCGCGTACAACGCCTTCAAGAAGCGCTGGAAGCTGACGAAGCTCGACCAGGAGTCGCGGATCGGTCGCGGGCCGATGAGTTCGGGCCAGAAATCGCAGATCGCCGGGATCATGCCGCCCGATCAGTTTCCCCGCGCGGTCTGGGAAGAGTTGGTCCGGCAAGGGCGCCTCAAGAACACCGGCGGCGGATTTTTGGCGATGCCCTGATGGGCCCTGCCCTGAATGGCCCCCTTGCGTCGCGCCGCGACGAGATACCAGCAGCGCACTTCGCGCTAGTACGGATCCTCGACCGGCCCTTTGGGAATGATCGGGTTGATGTAGGTGACCACCCACTTGCGGAGGGTCCCCGGCTCGCAGAGAGCTTTGTCGCGCAGCTCGATATTCACAATCGGCTTGCCATTGGCCAGAATCTGCCAGCTGGGCACGTCGCTGTTGTCGGCAATGGCCGGGATGATCTCGCTGACGATCCGATCCAGCGGACCTTCCGCGTTGCTTTGATCCGACGCGCTGGCTCCCCCCGTCGACGGCTTGGCGCTCAAGTGCCGTAAGCCGGCCGGCGTCCGGACATAGATCTCGCCCGACTGCTTGAAGTCGATCCCCAGCAACGTCTCGAAGGCCTTGGCACGTTCGCGGGCGCGGCGAAACCCCTCCCCCAGGAAGACGATCAGCAGCCCGAGGATGGAAAACGAAACCAGCGTCATCTGATGGGGAAGCCCCTCGACGAACAGCGAACCGCCGGGCGGCAGGAAGAACCACATCGTGGCCAGGCAGCCGATGACGAGCGTGACGAGACCGGGTCCGAGTCCCCCGTTGGCGGAAACGACGATCAGCGCCAGCATGAGGCAGGCAAACGGGAGCCGGCCCTCGACATACGGAGTCAGCAACCAGCGCGTGAAAATCGCCACGGCCACCATGACCAGTGCAATCAGGTAGCGCGTTGCGGGATGACGTAAACGATTCATGGCCCAATCCCGAAAAGAGTAACCGTTGACGACTTGTAGTTAATTGACTGTCTGGAACCGTCACTCCGAGCTACATGAAACCACGTCTTG
>JAEUIK010000070.1 GCA_016793185.1 Planctomycetaceae bacterium
GGCAGAGGCGTCCTGAGCCAGTGCCGGCGTCGGGGGGGCTGGGGGGTGGGAATAGTCGCGCGCCTTGGCGCGGTCCTGCTGGACGATCTCGGCGAACTTTTGATTGGCGAACTCGACCCAGTCGCGCTGAAGTTTTCCGTAGATCACCAGGTCAAGAAAGCTCTCGGTCAGACCCTCCGGAATCCCGGTCGGCGCGGCGTTGGAGAGGACCACGATGCCTAGCTTCTCGCTCGGGAGCAGGGTGATTTCGCTGCGCATCCCCAGGGCGAATTCGCCGGAATGGTTGCACACCACGCGACCGCCGCGCTGCACCGAGACGTTCCAGCCGAGTCCATAGCTCCCCATGCGTCCCTCATCGGGACTAAAGCCCGTGATGAACTGCGGCGACTGGGCTTCGGCCAGCGCCTCGGCCGAGACCAGTTGTTTGCCGTCGAGTTCTCCTTGACCCAACAGCAAGCGAAGCCACAGCGCCAGGTCGCGCAGATTGCTGCTTGCGCCGCCAGCCGGGGCCTGGGCGTCGGGCTGGCGCGTGTACCGGGCAGTCCACTTGCCATCGACGCGCACGTGCAAGCGCGCACGATTCGAGCTCTTCTCGTAATCGGCAAAGCGGTAGCTCGTCGACTTCATGCCGAGCGGCCCGAACAAGCGCTCGGCGGCAAGCTCATCCCACGGCTTTCCCAGGGCTTTGGCCGCGGCGTAGCCCGCCTCGCTGTAGCCAAAATTGTTGTAGGCGTACCCCGCCCGAAAGCTGCTGTCCGGCGGCTGAAACCGCAGTCGCCGCAACACCTGCTCGCGCTCGAACCCGAGGTCCTCAAGCAAGTCCCCCGCATGGTCGGGCAATCCGCTGCGGTGGCACAGGAGATCGCGCAGCCGCAGCTCGCGCGTCACGTACGGATCGAACATCCGAAAACCGGGATCGTGATCGATCACCCGATCGTCCCAGCGGACCTTGCCGTCCCCTACCAGTACGGCCAATAAGGTCGACGTGAGGGGTTTCGAGACCGACGCCAGTTGAAAAACCGTCTCGGCGTCGATCCGGTCCGGCCGGCCTGCCTCGCGCACGCCCCAACCCCGCTCGAGCACCACCTGGTCCTGGTGAACCACGACAACGGCGATGCCCGGCACGCCCGTGCTCTCGAGCGTCCGTTCCGTCAGGGCTTCCAGCTCCTGGAGAGCTGCGGTAATTCGTGCCGGCGCAGTTCCCGAGTCCCCCGCGGCCACGGGCACAGCCCAGACGAGAGAGAGCAGTACGAGCGAATAGCGCAGCAGGTTCATATCAGCGTTCCCTCGAGCGGACGTAAAGCAGCCCCCGCGACCATTCGCACAGCGGTGTCTTTTATAAAGATAGCTGATGCCGCCGGGCCGCCCGAACGCGCACCCGCGTCTACCCGCTGCGACCGGCACAAAGCGCCGGCAAGTTCGCCCCGGCGTCATCCTTCGATCCTCTGCAAGCGGGGTCGAAAATCGTGGGGCTGACGGCCGCACGCCCGTTTCCCGGCGGGATAACGAGATAAAGTCGCCCCCTCGTAGAGTCCCTCCATTCGGCGAGCTATAATCGGCCGCGATACGCATTCGCCTTCCGCCTCCTATCACCCCGGCCAGAACTCGCCATGCTTCGCAACCGCTTCCTGCTTGTCGTCGTATTCAGCCTCGTCTTGACCTCGTTGGCCCGCGCCGAACTCAAGGTCGGCGTCGCCAAGACGATCATCACGCCCGACCCGCTGATCCCGATCTCGGGCGGCATCGGCCCCGGCTCGCCGGCCAAGGGCAAGCAAGGAGAGCTGACCGCTCGGGCGATGGTCTTCGAGCAGGGAGAGACCAAGGTCGCCTTCGTGCAGCTCGATCTGATCGGGTTTCCGTCGGTGCTGTGCGCGCGGGTTTTCAAGCAAGTGCCGCGGATTCCGGCCGACAACATTCTGATCGGCTCGACGCACACCCACAGCGCCCCCAACTGCTATGGCTTTCCGGGCCCCGGCGGCAAAGTGATGGGGGATCTCAAGTACATGGACTTCGTGTGCAATCAGGCGGCAGTCGCCATCAACCAGGCGCTCGACAATCTCCAGCCGGCCCAGCTCAAGATCGCCACCGGCGAAGCCAAGGGGAAGATCGCCTACAACTACTATGCCCCCGAGCTCTACGACCCGCGGATGAGCGTGATCCAGGCCGTCACGCCTGAGGGCAAGACGATCGCCACGCTGGTCAACTATGCGGTGCATCCTGAGGTGCTGGGCGCGGCCTTGGGGATCGTGAGCCCCGACCTCGTCGGGCCGCTGTGTGACAAGCTCGAAGCCGATCTCGGCGGGACGGCGCTCTTCATGAACGGCGCCCAAGGGGGAATGATCACGGCCGACAACCGCATCCTCGACCGCCCCTCCGAACCCCTCAAGGCCAAGTGGCACGACGCGCGCACCTGGGAAGAATGCGTCCGCATCGGCGAGCTGATGGCCTCCGAAGCCGAGCGGATCGTCAAGGACGCCCCGGTGCAGGCCGACCCGGGCCTCGCCTGCTATGCCGCGCAGGTCAAGTTCCCGGTCGAGTCGCGCTTGATGTGGGCGATCATCCTGGGATCGCCCCTCAAGTACCCGCACAATGCCGACGACAAATCGATCACCACGCGCATGAACCTGGTGAACCTCGGCAACGCTCAGATCATCACGATCCCCGGCGAGGCCCTCCCCAACATCGGCTACTACATCAAGCGGCACATGCGGGGCGAGAACAACCTGCTCTTCGGCCTCACCAACGACGCCTTCGGCTACATCCTGACTAAAGTCGATTTCATGAGCTTCGAGCGCTACGAATACATCTCCGAAACGTCGCTGGGCGAGATGACGGGCGAGGTCCTGATCGAGAACGCGCTGAAACTGGTCGAAGAGGCGCCCGCGCCGGCCAAGGCGGGCAAGTAAGGCGGGCGGCCGATACTCCCCGATGGCCAGCGCCGTTGCTGACTGGACCCACTCACCCCGGCAGCGACGAATTGCGCTGTCGTGCCTGCTCAGTTCTCCGCGACGGTCACGCGGACTTTCTTGCCCATCGCCATCTGTCCGGTGTCGCGAGCGACGGTCGTGGTGTAGACCTCCATATCGAGGCAATTTGGCGCCGTCCCGAAGGGATCTTCGATCTCGACGCTCGCCTCTTCGATGCCGAAGAGGGCCAGCGAGATGATCGCCATCAGCACCGGCGACCACCAGCCGCACACCGCGCCTACCGCAAAGGGGAGCGTCAACAGATACACCAGCATCAACTGCTTGATCATCACCACGTAGACGAACGGCATCGGCGTCTTGCGGATCTTCTCGCATGCCCCCTGGGCATCGACCAGCTTCGAGAGCTGATCCTCCATGTGCCGCACCAGCTGCGATTCGAGGGCCCCCGCGCGATACTCGCGCTCGATCCAGGCCGAGATCGCGAACGCGATGCAGGTCGGGGGATTGCCGAAGCGCTCCGCCTGACGGCAGAGTTCCTCGGGCAGAAAGACATCGGCCTCGACCGTATCGAGATTTCCCTGCAGCGAGCGCCGCAGGCAAGTGACGTAGCCTGCCACCAGGTCGGCCAGTTCCGCGCCGTTGTGGGTGTGCGCGACGCCGACCCGCACGAGATTGCGGCTGGCGTTGATGATCTGGCCCCAGTTCGAGCGCCCTTCCCAATAGCGGTTGTTCGAGGCGTTCATCCGAAACACGATCAAAAAGCCGAGCAAGCCTCCCAACACGGCGTGCTGAGTCGGCTGCAGGCCGAAGAATTGCGACATCGTGAAGTCGCCCCACTTGGTGCCGACCTCGTACGTGGCCTGAATCGCCACGGCATACAGGGTGAACGCCGCCACGCGCCAGCCGGCGTCGCGCAGCGCCGTGCCATACCACGAGAACACCGCGCCGACCCAGTTCTTGCGATCGTATTCAATCATGGCTAAAGCTGTGGCAAAGGGCTCGATGTCCGGACGTTAGCAGCGCGGCGATCCTGCAGCGGCTCGGCAGAGTCGGTCGTGGCGTCCACCTCGGCACGACCCCACCGCCGGCGCCGGGACAATCTGCCATTCCGCCCGCGAATTGGCAACGGCAACTCTGTGGGGCGGGGCCCGGCGGTCTGGTTTCCAACTTTGACCAAGTCGGCGGGGCGGACTCGAAGCGGGGTCGGCATGTACGGCCCGCACGGTGGTCCCCAAGCAAGAACCTTGACGCTAGAATCAGGCACCCAGGCAGGAAACTGACGCT
>JAEUIK010000077.1 GCA_016793185.1 Planctomycetaceae bacterium
AGCCGGTAAATTGGCCCTCGACCGGCTGCTGCAGGGACTGGTTGAATCGGCGCAAGTCAGGTCGAGCCCGGGCGGTGCCGCCGCACCCGACGCATCGCCCGCGACCGCGGCGGAAATGCCGTGCGATTCGACCTCCTGAACGATCGCGCCGCGACCGTCTGCCGCCGCCGCGCCAACGCGTCCCCGCCACCTTGGCTGCGTGAACTATGTCCGACGCCGACACACCCTGGGCTGCCTGGTCGGGGCGCCGCACGGTCCAAGCCACATTGGTCGTCGCGGCAGTGGCCTGCGGCTTTTTGTTGCTCTGGGAACTGCAGTCGGTGCTGTTTCTCCTCTTCGTCGGAGTCGTCGTGGCGACGGCGCTGAAGCCGCTGGTGGGCCTGCTCGAGCGGCTGAACCTCAGCCACAGCACGGCGGTCACCGTGGTGTACATCACGGCAGGGGGGTTGCTGCTGGTTGGCGTGGTTGCCGGCCTTCCCTTGATTGTCGACCAACTGACCGCCATGGTCGATCAGGCCCCCAAGTACTATGAGTCGCTGCGCAACCAATTGCTCCGGCTGCCCGGCGACCTGCTGCAGCGACTGGTCAAACAGCTTCCTGAGACGCTGTTCCCGCCCGCCGACACCGAGCAGGCGGCGCCTCCGGCGCTCGATGCGATGACGCAGGCGCTCAGCTATGGCGAGCCGGTGCTGCAGGGTACGCTGGCCGCGGCGGTCGTGCTGCTCTTCGCGTTCTATTGGTCGCTGCTGGAAGATCGCACCCTGCGCGCGCTGCTGATGCTCGCGTCGCCGCAGCGCCGCGAGCAAGTCCGCGACGTCCTCGACAGCATGCAGGCCAAGGTGGGGGCTTATCTGCGCGGCCAGGGAATTCTCTGCCTGGTCGTCGGCGTGCTGAACTTCATCGCCTACCTGATCATCGGGCTTCCCTACGCCACGACACTCGGCATCGTGGCGGGCATCTGCGAGGCGATCCCGATGTTCGGGCCCGTGCTCGGGGCCTTGCCCGCGGCCCTGGTCGCCCTGAGCGTCGATCCAACGCAAGTGATCTGGGTGGGGGTCGCGGCGCTGGTGATCCAGCAAATCGAGAACTACCTGCTGGTGCCGCGGGTGATGGATCATTCGGTGGGAGTCAATCCGGTTGTGACCTTGCTGGCAATCGCCGGCTTCGGTTCGATCCTGGGATTCGCTGGTGCGGTCCTGGCGATTCCCTTGGCGGCCATCTTGCAAGTGCTGCTGACGCGATTTCTGCTGAGCAGCGAGGCGCTCGAGCCGGCGCCCGTCGCGGGTCGCGACGCGGCCAGTCTGATTCGCTATCAGGCGCGCGAACTGGCGCGCGACGTCCGTTTGCAGGCGCGGCGCCAATCGGCGGACGATGACGAGACGGACGCGATTCAGGAAGAGCTCGAAGCCATCGCGCACGAATTGGACCGCTTTCTGCCCGAGCCGGTCGAGGCCGCGAGCGTCACCAACGGGGAGGCATCGCCATGAGACGCCTGGCCCTGCACACGGCGATCGTCCTGGCGACGCTGACCGCGCTGCTCGTGTTGTGGCAGTTACTCGGCGTGATTCTGATGTTTTTTCTTTCGCTCGCCACGGCGGCGGCGCTCCGGCCGTTGATCCAACAGCTGTCCGACCGCGGCGTGCCCAGGACCTTCGCGCTGTTAGGAGCGTACCTGGTCGTATTTCTGGTCGTGGCGGCCTTGATACTCCTGTTGGGACCCCCGCTGGTCGGCGAGTTGCAGCTGGTCGGCGACGATTTCGTGCACGCCTACGACAAGATCTCCACTGAATGGCCGGCCGGAACGCCCCTCGAGAAGGCGATCGCGCGCCGCTTGCCGCCGCCGCGCGATCTGCTCGGCTCGCTCGTGGGTTCGTCCGAAGCCAGCGTGTTGCAAACGGTGCTCGGCGCCACCGTCGGCTTTTTCAGCCTGATCGTCCACCTGGTGGTGGTCGTCGTCCTCAGCATCTACTGGTCGCTCGACCGCGTCCACTTCGAGCGGTTGTGGCTGTCACTCCTGGCGGTCGACGCGCGCGCCGAAGCCCGCGAGGTGTGGCGTTCGATCGAAACCGAGGTGGGGGCCTATTTGCGGAGCGAGGTGCTGCAGAGCCTGGCGGCCGGCCTGTTGTTGGGAATCGGGTTCGCCTTGCTGGGCTTGCCCTATCCGATCCTGCTCGGAATCGTCGGGGCGGTCGCCTGGTGTGTGCCCTGGGTGGGCATGCTCGTTTCGGTGACGACGGTGGGCGTCCTCTCGCTCCCCACGCTCGTGTTGCAGGAGGAGCCGGCCGCGGCCATTACATTCGCCGGCGGCGCCGCCTACACGATGCTCGTGTTGCTGCTGCTGGAGATTTACGTCGAGCCGCGGCTCTTCGACCGCCGCCGTTACAACTCGCTCTTGATCGTGGTGGTCGTCATCGGCCTGGCCCAGATGGCCGGGCTGTTGGGCGTCGTGCTCGGCCCTCCGCTGGCGGCCGCGATCCAGATTCTGCTGGGACATCTGCTGCGGCGCCGCGCCCTGGCGACGGTCTCCGACGGGGCCGAACCCGCACTCAGCGTAGCCAAACGCGCCGCCGAGATTCGCGCGCGAATCGAACGACTGAATCCGCCGCCGCCCGAGTTGCTGAGCCTCTCGGAGCGGCTGCACCAACTGATTACCGCGGCCGAACAACTGGGACCGGCCAGCGGGCGGTATGCGCCTACTTCGCACCCTGCGGACGGCGGAGGCGCCAGCTAAACCAGACACCCGGCATGTTCGCGCGTTGTGCCGTGAAGCGCGCGGGAGCGGCCATCCGACCCTTTGTGGCGCAGGTCTCGATGAAGCTCGAAGTCGACAAATCGTGGTGGGCGGTACTCGCCGAAACCTTCAGTCGCTGGAATCGCGACGATGGGAACGTCCTGAGCGCCGCGATGGCCTACTACGCTTCATTTTCCATCTTTCCGCTCTGCCTGATCCTGATGGCAGGCTTTGGTTACCTCTCGCGGATCTCCGCCCGGCTGCGGGATCAGCAGCACGAATTGCTCCGGGCTGTCGAGCAGAACGCCGGCGCCTGGCTCGCTGAGCGCTTAGATGCCATCCTGACGCAGATCGAGTCGCAGGCACAGATCGGAGGACCGCTCGGCCTGCTGGCACTGATCGTGACCGCCGCCGGAGTCTTCAGCCAACTGGAGCTGATTTTCGATCGGATCTGGGACGTGCCGCCTCCCCCCAGCAGCGGACTCCTATCGAGTGTCTTGCGCATCTTCCGCACGCGGGCGGTGGGACTGCTCATGCTGATTGCCGTAGGCGCCGCATTCGTGGCGGTGTTTCTTGCCAATATCGTGCTTTCGACGCTTCGCCCCTACGCCGTGGAGCTGCCGGCGGGTCGCTACGCCTGGCGCGCCCTGCAGGTCGCCGCCACCCTGCTCTTGAATGCCGGACTGCTGGCGACCGTCTATCGGGCCCTGCCTCCGAAACCGGTCCGCTGGCGGCAAGCGGTCGCTGGCGGAATTTTTGTCGCCGTGCTCTGGCAACTGGGTCAACTTCTACTGGAAGTCTTCGTGATCGGCGACCGGTACAACGCGTATGGCGTCATCGGTTCGTTCATTGCGGTGATGCTCTGGATGTACTACGCCTGCGCCGCGCTCTTTCTCGGCGCCGAGTTTGTGCAGGTGCTGCAGCAGCGAAGCGGCGACCGGACGTGAGCATCGATCGTCGCCGGCGGCGGCATCTTGCTCCGCCTGGTGTTGGTAGCTCCGGCCCCTTGCTCCGGGAGCGACCAGGCCTCGACCGCACTGGCTGCGCGCCGGCCAGCGGCGCCGGCGACCGGATGAAGCTAAACGCCGGTTTCCGCGGGATTTATCGCGTCCACATCCCGCGACGCGACGGTAGCGTTGTGGCCCGAAACGTCGCCCTGGGCAAATTCTCGCGACTCTGGCACGCCAGATGCTTCTGCATCTGATCGTCATTCAGTCGCTTTTGCGGCAAGCGACACGCTTCGCCTCAGCGGCCTCGCGTGTGGCCGCCGCACTTCCCTTTCAGCCCCTGAGGAGTCAGCCATGTTGTACTGGTCATTGGTCTTTCTGGTCATCGCGTTGATCGCCGGCGTGCTGGGTTTTGGCGGCGTGTATGCGGCCGCGGCGGGTATCGCCAAGATTCTGTTCTTCGTGTTCCTGATCCTCTTCGTGATCAGCCTGATCAGCGGCGGACTGACGCGCCGGCCGCTCCCTTAACCGGCGGAGCGCAAAGGAAACGGTTCACGGTTGTAGCTGGAACTTTTCAACTCGGGAGCGATCCATCATGCGAAGTTACCTGATCTTGCCTCTGGCGGCCTTGAGCCTCGCCGCTTTGGGCTGCGAACCGGAAATGCACGACTCTCACCCGGATGGTGCATCCACAACCATCACGGCACCCGCGCCAGCCGGCGGGCGCACCGACATTGAAGTTCGTCCGGGCGGAAACGTCGATGTCGACGTCGACTCGAGCGCGGCACCCGCCGATCGTCCGGTCCAGGTCGATGTGACCCCGGGAGGCGGAGTGGACGTCGACGTGAACCCCGAGGCCGTGGGGGAGCGCTTGCGCGAACGTCGCGAAGCGCGCCAGGAGGCCCGCGAGGAAGCCGCGGAAACACCCTGAGTCCCGAGTCGCCGCGACTGCCAGCCGAGCCACGAAGGTCCGCAGCTGGCAGCTCGCGCCGTTTTGTACTCTCCCCAGGGACCGCCCGCGGGACGAATCGCGATCAGCGGCCTTCACACGTTCGCTGGCGCTGCAGTTGGCCGAACGGGGAATCCGGGTGAACGCAGTAGCGCCGGGCCCGATCTGGACGCCCTTGATTCCCTCGACATTTCCCCTG
>JAEUIK010000082.1 GCA_016793185.1 Planctomycetaceae bacterium
CAGACGGCCAAGCAGGTCATCATCCAGAAGCTTCGCGAGGCGGAACGCGACGCCTTGTTCAACGAGTACGAGTCGCTCAAGGGGCAGCTCGTCACGGGCGTGGTGCAGCGGTACGAAGGGGGCGCCGCCACGGTCACCCTGCCCAATACCGAAGCCATCCTCCCGCGCAGCGAGCAGATTCCCGGCGAGACCCATCACCCCAACGAGCGCGTGCGCGTCACCATTTGCGAGGTCCGCAAGGTGGGGAGCCGCGTCAAGGTGATCCTCAGCCGGACCCGCCCCGAGCTGGTCCGCCGGCTCTTCGAGCAGGAGATTCCGGAAATCGCCGACGGCATCATCGAGATCCAGGCCATGGCCCGCGAGGCCGGCTACCGCACGAAGGTCGCCGTCAGCTCGAGCGATCAACGCGTCGACTGCGTCGGCGCCTGCGTCGGGGTCCGCGGGAACCGCATCAAGAACATCGTCGACGAGCTGGCGGGCGAACGCATCGATATCGTCCGCTGGAGCGACGACATGCAGACGCTCATTCCCAATGCGCTGCAGCCGGCCGAAGTCGACGAAGTGATTCTCTGCCAGATGCTCGGCCGGGCCATCGTGCTCGTCCGCGAAGATCAGCTCTCGCTGGCGATCGGCCGCCGCGGCCAGAATGTCCGCCTCGGCAGCAAGCTCTGCGGCTGGGATATCGAGATCATGACCCGCGAGGAGCTCGACGAGCAGATCGAACGGGCAGTGCTCGGCTATTCCGAGCTGGACGGCGTCGAGGACAGCCTGGCCGAAAAGCTGGTGGGCGAGGGCTTCCTGTCGTACGACGATCTCTCGGTCATCGAGCCCGACGCCCTGATGGCGATGGGCGACCTGACCGCGGAGCAGGCGGACCACATCGTGCAGCAGGCGGAAGCCCGGGCGCTGGAAGCCGAGAAGGCCGCCGTCGACGAGCGCCGCCGCCAGCGCGAATCGCAGCGGGCCGACGCCGAAGCCGGAAGTGTCGCCGAGTCTCCGGCGGGTGCGAGCACCGGCCTGGAGGACGCGCCGGCCGAGCAGGAATCTGCCGAGGCGGAAACCGAGGCGGATGCTGCCGCCGACGAAGCGGCGAGCGGCGAATCGACTGCCGAGCCTGCCGCCGAGGCGGGGGAGGCGGCGACCGAGGGTGAGGAGTAGTGTTGGACCTGAGCTGCGCCGCCCCGCGACTGTCGCGGCCGGGCGTGGCGAATTCCCGGGCGCCGGCCACGGAGGCCCCATCAGGGAGAGCGAGTTATGATTTAGTTCAGACAGGCGCAAGGCCCCCCGCGACGTGCGTGGGGCGAAAGCAACGAGGGAGAGCTCAACTTGGCTTTACGGATCTATTCACTCGCAAAAGAACTCAATCTCGACAGCAAAGAGCTGGTCGACATCTGCCCCAAGGCGGGCGTGATGGGCAAGGGCTCTGCGCTGGCGAGCCTGTCTGATGACGAAGTAGCCAAGATCAAGGCCTTCCTCAGCGGCGGCGGCTCCAAGCCGGCCGCGCCGGTCCGTCCCGCGATGACGCCTGTCACTCCGACGGCCGCGCCCAAGGGAGCGCCGACTCAGCCGCCCGTCTTCCGCCGCGAGGACTACATCGCGCCGGCGGGTGCGGCGGGACGGCCCCCATCGTTGCCGGATCGAACCGAGCGCAAGCCGCTCGAACCAAAGCGGAAATCGCCGGATGACGCCGGCCGCAAGCCGCCTCCCGGCCCGGCGATTCGCCTCGCCGCGCTCCCGCCGTCGCAACAACCGTCGGCCGCGCCGCAGGCGAACGAACCGCCGGCGCAGAAGCCCGACATTCGTCTGCCGGCCGACGCGATCCGCGCCAGCAAGATGGGAGCCAAGCCGCTTTCCGAACACCTCCGCAAGCACGAGCAGCGCCGCAAGGCGGAGACCGACGAGAAGGCCGCCCCGCCCGCCAAGGGGGCGACTCCCTCGCGCTTGCCGGCCAACTCGCCGTTGGGCGAGGGGGCCCGCGATCGAGGACGCCGCGGCAAAGTCGGCGAAGGGGATGCCGCGGCACAGCCGGGCTTCGATTCGTCGCTCGGCGGCCGCGAGCAGCGGCAGCTCAAGCGCAAGCGCGTGACGTCGCCCCGCAAGCGTGGCGGCGACGAGGACGACGGTCCGGCCCGCGGCACGCGGCGGATTCGCCGCACCGGCACCAATACGGCCGCCCCCCGCAAGAGCAACGTGGTGCTGCAACTGCCTTGCACGGTCCGCAGTTTTTCTGAGGCGATCGGTATTCCGTCGCGGCAGGTGCAGGCCAAATTGCTGGCGCTGGGGACGATGAGCAACATCAATTCGTCGATCTCCCCCGAGCTGTGCGAGCTGCTGGCGATCGAACTGGGGGTCGAAGTCACCTTCAAGGCCGAGGCGAATCTCGAGGCGGAGGTCCTCAGCTCGTTCGAGGAGGCGGCCGACGATCCCACGCAGATGGTGCCGCGCCCGCCCGTCGTCACCTTCCTGGGGCACGTCGACCACGGGAAGACGTCGCTCTTGGATCGGATCATCGGCACCGAGGTCGCCCGCGGCGAAAGCGGCGGCATCACCCAGCACATTCGCGCCTACCGGATCGACAAGGAAGGGCGCCCGCTGGCGTTCGTCGATACTCCGGGCCACGAAGCCTTCACGGCCATGCGGGCGCGCGGCGCCAACGTGACCGACATTGCGGTGCTGGTGGTCGCGGCCGACGACGGCGTCATGCCGCAGACCGAAGAGGCCATCAGCCACGCCCGGGCCGCCGGCGTTCCCATCGTCGTGGCCTTGAACAAGATCGACCTGCCGGGCGTCAACGTCGATCGGATTTATCAGCAGCTCACGACCAACGAGTTGCAGCCCCGCGCCTGGGGCGGCGACGTCGAAGTGATTCATACCAGCGCCACCACCGGCGTCGGCATCGACGACCTCCTGGAAACGCTGCTGCTCCTGGCCGAGTTGCAGGAGCTCAAGGCCAACCCCACGGGGCCGGCCATGGGAACCTGCCTCGAGGCCGAGATGCACGAAGGGCGCGGGGTCGTGGCCAAGATGCTCGTCCAGAAGGGGACCCTCCGCGTCGGCGACGTCGTCGTCTGCGGTTCGGCCTATGGGCGCGTCAAGGCGATGCACGACACGCTCATCGCCCACAAGAAGTACGACGAGGCGGGCCCGTCGACTCCGGTGAACCTGACCGGTTTGAACGTCGCACCGGGGGCCGGCGACCACTTCTACGTGTTGTCCGATATCGCGCAGGCCCGCGAAATCGCCGAATCGCGCGAGGCCAAAGACCGCCAGGCCGGACTCGTCCGCGAGGAACAGCACGTCACGCTCGAGAACTTGTTCGAACACCTCGGCAAGCGCGAGGTGCAGACGTTGAACCTGATCTTGCGGGCCGACGTCCGCGGGTCGATCGAGGCGATCAAGAAGGAATTCACCAAGCTCTCCCACCCCGAGGTGCAGATCCGCATCCTGCAGGCGTCGGTGGGCGGAGTGAGCGAGGCCGACGTGCAACTGGCCAATGCGTCGGACGCGGTGATCATCGCGTTCAACGTGGTGCCCGACGAGGGGGCGCGCTCGCTGGCCGAAAACCTGGGCGTGCAGGTCCGCCGCTACGACATCATCTACCAGGTCACCGACGACCTGCGGAAAGCGCTGGAGGGGATGCTCAAGCCCATCGAGCGCGAGGTGGAACTCGGACGGGCCCTCGTGCAGCGGCTCTTCGTGATCAGCCGGATAGGCACCATCGCGGGCTGCCGGGTGCTGGCCGGCACGATCGAACGCAACGCCCGGGCGCGCCTCATCCGCGAGAACCGCGTGCTGGGGGATTACGCCCTGGAGAGTCTGCGGCGCGAGAAAGACGACGCCCGCGAAGTCCGCGAAGGGTTCGAGTGCGGCATCAAGCTGGCCGGCTTCAATGACCTGAAAGAAGGGGACATCATCGAGGCTTACAAGATGGAGGAAGTCGCTCGCACCCTCTGAGCGCGCGGCACGCGCTGACGTGCCGCTCCGTCCGGGGATCGGAGCATTTGGGCCATGGCTTCACGACGTACGCTCAAGGCAGCCGCGGCGGTCCGCGAAGTCGTCAGCATGGCGATCCTGGCCGACTTGAAGGATCCGCGCGTCCGCAACGTGACGGTGACTTTCGTCGAAGTCACGCCCGACATGCGCCAGGCCAAGGTCCACGTCTCGGTCATGGGGAATGAAACCCAGCAGCAGCTGACGTTGCGGGGCTTGCAGAACGCCGCCGGCTACCTGCAATCGAAGCTCTCGAACCGCATCGAGACGCGGTACACGCCCCGGCTCGAGTTCGTGCTCGACCAGGGGGTCAAACAGTCGATCGAGATCTCCAAGATCCTGCAGCGGGTGCTCCCGGCCGACGAGGAATCTTCGGCCGAGGAGTCGGCTACCGCCGGCGACGCCGCGGAGGATCACGCAGACGCAGATGAGGAAGTTGCCGACGAGGATGATGCGGCCGACGACGATGCGGACGACGACGAAGTCGCTGACGACGACCATAGCTGACGACGACCGTAGCGCGGCCGACACGGATTCGGCCGCATGCACCAGGGA
>JAEUIK010000083.1 GCA_016793185.1 Planctomycetaceae bacterium
GCCTGGGTGGCGCTGGTGGCGCCGGGAAGGGAGCGGGCGATCACGCTTGCGCTGGGAGTCGTGGCCGGCTGCTGGGTCGCCGCGCACTGGCGCCGCACGGCCGACGATCCGGCCTCGCAATGGCTGGCGCTCTCGCTGGCGCTGACCGTCAACGCCTTGGGCAACGCCTATGTGCCGATCTACGATCTGGCGCTGTTGATGCCGGCCGCGTTGCTGATGGTCGCGGGGCTGATCCAACGCTACGGAGACGAACTCCAGGGACATCTCGTCTTCGCGCAGATTCTGCTGGGAACCATCTACTTCGGCCCGCATCTCTCGCAAGCCATCGCGCGGGGCACGGGCGTGCAGTTGTTTCCGCTGGCGCTCGCCGCGATCGCGGTCTGGCAGTTGCGCGAGTTCCGCCTGGGGTGGCGCCCAGTCGCGCCACGGATCCACTCTCCATCGGGCCCGGATGCGGCGCTTCGTCTCGGCGCTTGAAAAGTGCTCGCGCAATCGCAAGCAGGGCCCGGAACTCTCCATCCGAGTTAAGAGAGCGGCACGACGTCGACCGAGACCGACATGCCGTGATTACCGCCGCCGACGAAGACCCCCTTGATCGGGCAGACATCGCTGTAATCGCGCCCCCAGGCGAGCGTGATGTAGTCGAGCGAGGGAACCGAGTTGTTGGTGGGATCGAGATCCACCCAGCCCGACTCGGGACAGAAGATCGACAGCCAGGCGTGCGAGGCGTCTGCGCCGACCAGCCGCGGCTTGCCGGGAGGCGGCACCGTGCGGAGGTAACCGCTCACATACCGCGCGGCCAACCCCAGCGAGCGGAGGCAGCCGATCGCCAGGTGGGCAAAGTCCTGGCAGACCCCCCGGCGGTGGGCCAGCACTTCGCTGAGCGGCGTGTGGACCGAAGTCGCTTGCGGGTCGTACTCGAAATCGCGGTGGATGCGCTGATTCAGATCTATGGCCGCCTCGAGGATCGGCCGCCCCGGCGTGAACGACGCGTGGGCATAGCCCGCCAGCTCGGCGCTGCACGCTACGTGCGGCGAGTCGAAAACGTACTGGTAGGCGTCGAGTCCTTGCGGGTGGCGAAAGCCGGGAAGCGCGGCGCGAATCTTCTCCCAGGGAGGAGTGATCGCCGGGCGGTGATCCGGCGGCTCCGACAGCCGCACCTTGCTGACCGCCGTGACGACCAGCTTGTGGTGCCCTTCCTGGACCGTGAAAAAGCTCACCGGGTTGCCGAAATAGTCGACACGTTTGCCCGACGTGACGGGATGGGGCCGGATCAGCAGGCGATTGTACGAGCAGGCCTGGTAGGGGTGCTCGCGCGGCGTCAGATGCACCTCGTTGTGGCAGACGGGTACGGTCTCGCTATAGCTGTAGGTCGTGGTGTGCGTGACTTTGTAGATCATGAACGTCGCTAGTCGGGCTGAATCTCGGCCATCTGCCGCGGCGGGCCTGCGTGGATCAGGTACTTGTGCATGATGCTGTCCGACAGCTTGGGGAGTTGCCCCGCGCAGCGCGAGAGGAGGCGGTCGAGGTTTTTGCGAGTTCCTTCCTTGTCGAGTTCGCAGAGGATCTCGATGTCGGCCAGCCGCAGGCTGGTGAGCAGGGCCATCATGATCCGCTGCTCGATCGAGTAGAACGGCTGCGTGCGGTCGCGGGGGAGCTCTTCCACGTGGTCGTTGAGCGCTGCGAGCTGGAAGCCAAGCGAGCGCGGGTTCGTCTCGTCGAGCAGCAGCAGGTCGAGCACGGCCGCCATCTGCAGCGTCGTCAGATAACGCGTGCGATACGTCATCGAGCTGTCGGCGATCTCCAGCAGGGCCTCGAGCACCGGGGCCTCGTTTTCGAGCGCGGTCACCAACGTGCTCCGCAGCAGGTGGATCGTATGCTGCGAGCGCTCGATGCGGCGGCCCATATCGAGGAACCGCCACCCCTGGCTGCGGGTCATGCTCTCCATGCCGAGACCGGCGAAGGCCGCGAGGTTGATGATCATCTGGTTGAGCACGGCCAGGGCGTCGCTGAGCTGGACGAAGCCGGCCTGCTGTGGCGGCACGAACTCGCGATCGAGACGATTGAGGATCCGCCAGCTATCGATCGAGATCCGGTCGCGGACGACGCTGGCGGTGCGGTGCACGGCGTTGAGCGTCGAGTGCAGGCTGCCCGGCCGCTGCTCGTCGAAGATGGCCGCGAGCAGCTCGCGCTCGATACCCCCCAGGAACTCGCGTCCCGCACGCAGCGAGTGGTCCGAGGGAATGTGTCCCTGGTCGCTCAAGGCGCGCCAGAGGGGAGGGAGCTCGGGCAGTGCCGCGGGGTCGGATTCGCTCGTCAGCCGGACCAGAATATTCCGCAGCGTGCGCACGGCCCCTTCGACGCGCTCGACCAGGCGGCCGAGCCAGAAGAGATGGTCGGCGACGCGGCTTGGCAAATCGCTGCCGCTGCGGCGCAGCTCGATCGGCTGGCCGGCCGGGCGGAGCAGGCTGACCTGGTCGACGGGGCGATCGGAGAGGACCCAGGCGTCCTTGCTCCCTTCGCCCGCGGCCATCGAGGTTCCCAGCAGGTCGAGCGCTGCGCTCATCCGCGTCAGCGCGCCCCCCATCACCGAGTAGGAGCTGCCGCTGGCGCACAAGAAGCCGCGCAGCGCCAGGTGCCAGGCTTGCACGCCGCTGGAAGTCCAGACCGGGGCCGAGGACCGCGCGACCTGTTCCTGCGCGACGAACTTCCGCGGAAACGCCTTGATCCGCTCGGCCAGCTGGCCCCGTTCGCGCGTCGTCAATTGCGCGCCGAAGACGGGCTCGATGCCGCGCGTCGGATAAGTCGGCTTGATCACCAGGCGATGCAAGTTGGCGATCACATAGTTCAGCGCTTGCTGGTGGCCGCACCACCAGGTGGCAACCGACGGCATCTTGAGATCCTGGCCGAGTAGGCGGCGGCAAAGCCCCGGCAGGAAGGCCATGATGGCGGGCATCTCCAGCAGCCCGCTGCCAAACGCATTGGCCACGGCGACGGTGCCGCTGCGGACGGCCTGCATGATGCCCGGCGCTCCTTGCAGCGAGTCCCCCCGGAATTCCAGGGGATCGCAGAGGTCGTCGCTCATGCGGCGCAAGATCACATCGACGGGCAGCAATCCCCCCAGCGTTTTCAGATAGACGCGCTCGTTGCGCACCGCCAGGTCGTCCCCCTCGACGAGCGTGTAGCCGAGATACCGCGCGAGGTACGCATCCTCAAAGTACGACTCGGCGCTCGGCCCGGCCGAAAGCAGCACGATTCGCGGGTTTTCGCGATTGTGCGGCGCGAGCCCGCGCAGCGTTTCGCGGAGCGTCAAAAAGAACGATGCCAACCGTTGCACGCGGGCTTCGTGAAACAGGGTCGGCAGCATCCGCGAGATGACCAGCCGGTTCTCCAGGGCGTAGCCGGCCCCCGCGGGGGCTTGCGTCCGGTCGGTCAGCACCCACCACTGGCCGTCGTGCGAGCGGGCGATATCGGCCGCGTAGAGGTGCAGATAACAGTCGCCCGCCACACGCGTTCCGTGGCACGGGCGGAGGAACCCGGCGTTGCAGTGGACCAGCTCGGCGGGCAACCAGCCTTCGCTGAGGATCCTCTGCGCGCCGTAGAGATCCGAAAGAATCAGGTTCAGCAATTCGGCGCGCTGGATGAGCGCCGCCGAGACGCTCTCCCACTCGCGGGCCTCGATCAAGAGCGGCAGCGCGTCGAGCTCCCAGGGACGCTCCATGCCGCGCGAATCGCTGTAGGCGTTGTAGGTGACGCCGTTTTCGTAGATCAAACGGCGGGCCTGCTCCCAGCGGCGCGCAAGCTCCTGCGGGCCCAGTTCCTCGAGCCCCGCGGCGAACCTGGCCCAGTGCGGGCGGATTTCACCCGCGGCCGTCACCAGCTCGTCGTGCAAGCCCGCGACCGGTCGATAGGCGCCCAGCACCGGCGAGATTGCCGGCGACGGCGGCGGGATGGCCGCGGTGACGGCAGGCTCGGCGGCGCCGGTTTCGCTGTTAAGCAGGTCGTCGTCTTCCTGACGCACTTCAGAGAGCTCCAGGAACCGTTAGGTCATGTGCCGCACGGGCCGAGCCGGCGGGCTCCGCCGCAGGTCGAGCGTCAGCGGGAAATCGGGGTTGGGTTCTTCGGCCACTACCTGCAGGCGTCCCCCGGTATGGCCGAACTTGAAGAACCGGGCGACGCGCCGGCTCTCCGCCTCGTAGCTGTTGACGGGAAAACGCTCGTGATTGCGGCCCCCCGGATGCGCGACGTGGTAGGTGCAGCCCCCCAGCGAGCGATCCAACCAGGTGTCGGCGATGTCGAACACCAACGGCGTGTGCACGCCAATCGTGGGATGCAAGCAGGCCGGCGGCTGCCAGGCACGGTACCGCACGCCCGCCACATATTCCCCGACGGTCCCGGTCGGATGCAAGGGAACTTTGCGGCCGTTGCAGGTGATGACGTGGCGCGGATCGGTCAGGCCCGAGACTTTGACCTGCAACCGCTCGACCGACGAATCGACGAACCGCGTGGTACCGCCGCCGGCGGGTTCTTCGCCCAGCACGTTCCAGGGCTCGATGGCCTGCCGCAGTTCGAGATGAATGCCGCGCTGCATGACGTCGCCGTACTTCGGAAAGCGAAACTCGAAGTGCGGCGCGAACCAGGTGGCATCGAGCTCGATGCCGCAGCGGCGCAAGTCGGCAATGACGTCCTCGAAGTCCTGCTGCACGAAGTGCGGCAGCAGCCAACGATCGTTGAGCGCCGTGCCCCAGCGGACCAGTTGCTCGTCGTAGGGATGCTCCCAGAATCGCGCCACCAGCGCCCGCAGCAGCAACTGCTGGGTCAGGCTCATCCGCGCGTGCGGCGGCATCTCGAATGCGCGGAACTCGACCAGCCCCAAGCGCCCGGCCGCGCTGTCGGGCGAAAAGAGCTTATCGATGCAGAACTCGGAACGGTGCGTATTGCCCGTCAGATCGACCAGCAAATGGCGATACACGCGGTCGACCAGCCAGGGTGGAACGCACCCCCCCGCGGCGATCTGCTGGTTGGCGATCTCGAGTTCGTAGAGACTGTCGTGCCGGCCTTCGTCGACGCGCGGCGCCTGGCTCGTGGGGCCGACGAACAAACCGCTGAAGAGATACGAGAGCGACGGGTGGTTCTGCCAGTAGCTGACCAGGCTCTTCAACAGGTCGGGACGCCGAAGGATGGGGCTCTGGGCGGGGGTCGGACCGCCGAGGATTACGTGATTGCCGCCGCCGGTCCCGGTATGCCGGCCGTCGAGCATGAACTTCTCGGTCCCGAGGCGGCAGTGCCGCGCTTCGTCGTAGAGCGTCGTGGTGTTCCGCACCAGCTCGTCCCAACTGGACGCCGGTTGCGTGTTGACTTCGATCACGCCCGGGTCGGGCGTCACCTTGAAATGGCTCAAGCGATAGTCGTAAGGCGGCGGGTAGCCCTCCAGCAACACCGGCAGGCCCAGCTCCACGGCCGTCGCTTCGACCGCGGCCACGAGCTCGAGATAGTCCTCGGCCGCCTCGACCGGCGGCATGAAGACGTGCAAGCGACCGTCGCGCGGCTCGAAGCAGATCGCCGTCCGTACGACCGGATCGAAAGCCCGCGGGCCCACCGGCCCCCCTTGCCACGGCAGACGCTGCCAGGCGGCCGCCGCGAAGTCGGCTTCGATCTCTGGATCGGGCAAGCCCAGCGATGACGTCGGATCGGCCCAGCCCGAGCCGTTTCCTCCCCCGCCGGCTCCCCCACGGCCCCCGGCAGAGGCGGTTGCTCCGACGCTCAGCGGCGCCCGCACGCGAGTCTGAGCCCCATTGTGATGGGCGGGATTGATCCGCAACTGGCGCTCCCAGGCCTGAGCAGCGAGTTCCTGGCGATCGGGCAGCGGCGGGCGCTCGGCAAAGGGATCGACTTCCAGCACGGGCTGGCGAATTTCGGCCGGCGCCCAAAAGAGCGAGTCGAGCGGCAGGCGGAAGCCCAGCGGCGAATCGCCCGGCAGCAGGAACATATGCTCGGGGCGGAAGAACCACCGGCCGCTTTGCCAGCGCGGACCGCCGGCCATGTGGTTGCGGCGAATCGGCAGCGCGAACCCGACTTGCGCGCCGAGCCCTTGCTCGAGAATCCTGGCCAGCCGCTGCCGCTCCTCGCTCGAATCGAGATCGACCTGCAGCGGATCGACATTGGCCGGCAGGCGGCGTTCGAGCGCGACGTAGTACCACGGGTCTTCGTAGGCGGGCAAGGCGAGCGCCTCGTCGAGACCCAAACGCCGCGCGAAGGCCGCGGCGAACCGACCCGCCTCGGCGGCGCCAAAGCCGTAGTCGCGCTGATCGTCGGCGATCAAGTCGTCATGTTGCCAGACAGGAACCCCGTCGCGCCGCCAATGGCAGGCCAGGGCCCACCGCGGCAGCGATTCGCCGGGATACCATTTTCCCTGGCCGAAGTGCAGCAGGCCCCCGGGTCCGAAGCGGTGACGCAACCGCCTGAGCAAGGCGCCAGCCAGGCGGCGTTTGTCGGCCCCCAGCGCCTCGGTATTCCACTCGGCGCCTTCCATATCGTCGATGGAGACGAAGGTCGGCTCGCCCCCCATGGTCAGTCGCACGGCGTGGCGCTCGAGGCGGCTGTCGATGCGGTGCCCCAGGGCTTCGATCGCCTGCCATTGTTCGTCGGTGTAGGGCTTGGTGACGCGCGGGTCTTCGTGGATCCGCACGACCGACATGGAGAAGTCGAACTCGACTTCCGCCTGGCTCACCGCGCCGGTGACGGGCGCGGCGCCGCTGGGCTCGGGGGTGGCCGCCAGCGGAATATGCCCTTCGCCGGTCAAGAGGCCCGAGGTGGGATCGAGCCCGATCCAGCCCGCCCCCGGCAAATAGACTTCGGTCCAGGCGTGCAGATCGGTGAAATCCTGCGCCGCCCCCGCGGGGCCGTCCAACGGAACGACGTCGGCCTTGAGCTGAATCAGGTAGCCCGAGACGAAACGCGCCGCCAGCCCCATGTGCCGCAAGAGTTGCACGAGCAGCCAGGCCGAGTCGCGGCACGAGCCGCTCGCCTGCGTGAGGGTTTGCTCGGGCGTTTGCACGCCGGGGTCGAGGCGGATGAGATACTTGATCTCGTGGTTGAGCCGTTGATTGAGTCCGACCAGGAAGTCGACGGTGCGCTGCCGCTCGCGCGGGATACTGGCCAGGAAGTCTGCGAAGCGCTCGGTGGCGGGCAACCGCTCCAAGTGCGGCTTCAGTTCCGCTTCGAGCCAGGGCTCGTACGAAAACGGGAACTCCTCGGCCGATTGCTCGAGGAAGAAGTCGAAGGGATTGATCACCGTCATGTCGGCGACCAGGTCGACTTCGATCGACAACTCGTGGGCCGGCTGCGGAAAGACGAACCGCGCCAGGTAGTTGTTGTGCGGGTCCTGCTGCCAATTCAAGAAGTGCTGCTCGGGCGTGACGCGCAGCGAGTAGCTACGAATGGGCGTGCGGGAATGCGGCGCGGGGCGCAAACGGACGAGGTGCGGCGACAAAGTCACCGCTCGATCGTACTTGTACGAAGTACGATGATTCAGCGCGACGAGGATGGACATTGCGATGGTTTCCGAACTTGCTGCATCTGGCAGCGCAGCCCGCCTGCGAAGTGCTCATAGGCCAAACCGCCTACATTATCGAACTTCCACCGCTCCCCACTCCCCTAGAGTGTAACGCAATCTCAAGCCACCGGTAGTGGTGGATCGCGGTGTTGGGGGGATGGCGCGGGTGGTGCCGATGAGGCCGATCGCGGCGGCCGGCCCAGCGCCGGCGCTCCCCTCCGCCGGCCCCGCTGCCAGCCGGCGAAATGCCAGAAATCCGCAAAGAGCGCTTGGCCCTCGAGAGGCTTGGATATACTGGATTTGGGCCGGCCGCTGGGCCGCGGGACGCTTCCGGAACGAGACTTCAATCCATGGCTGACCTGTGCGCGCTCTATCTCTGGTTCATGGGTCTGGCGATCCTCGGCTGGATGGGGTGGGAATACGTCAAGGGCAAGCACGATCTGCTGAGCTTTCGCAATCTCTACCTGCTCGGCTTCGTGCTCAATCAATGCCATAGCCCCGCCGACACCTTGTGGTACGACAACTGGTGGGGCTTCAAGGTCGACGACAAGGACGGCGTGGCGCTCGAATGCGCCTTCCTCACGACCGTCTACATGATCATCTTCGTGATCAGCTACGGCTGGGGCATCGGCGCCAAGGGACTGGCCAGCAAGGTCAAGGTTCCCTCGTTCGATCCCACGCCCGGTCAGCTCCTGACGTTCGCCGGCGTGCTGATGGGAATCGCCTTCGCGCTGCGCGCGGCGATGTACGTGCTTCCCTTCATCCTGGGCGTCTTGAGCTATCGCACCGCGGTGGGGTTGTGCGCCATCTCCTGCGGGTTCGTCGGGTGGGCGGTGGGACGCCGGATGTGGAACCCCGCCTTCATGGTCTACGGATTGGGCATCATCGCCGTCAACCTCGGCATCGCCAGCCTGGGCTTCAGCCGCCGCCCGCTGGTGGCTGTGTTCGCGGCTCTGGTCTGGGGATTCTACTTCTCGTATTGGCGCTACCAGCGCCCCGCGGGAGTGATCGCCAAGATCGTCGCCGTCAGCATTGTGCCGATCCTGATCGTGGCCTCGTTCTCGAGCATTCGCGAATCGGGTAGGGCGGACCGGAGCGTCGGCAACATCGTGAAGCGGATGGTCGAACAGGGGGACATCGTGCATGGCCTCCGCATGCTGTCGAGCGGCGATGCCTGCGGCCCGACCGAACTTTGGGTGATGGAGAACATTCCAGGGCAATTCGAGCCCCGGCACCTGTTCACGCTGCGCTTCTTCTTCATGCTTAACATCCCTCGCGCCATTTGGCCCGATAAGCCCGTGACGCTGGGGAATCTGGTGACGACCTACATCCGCATGGATGGCGTCGACCGCAAGTCGCACTCGTTCGGCGCCGGCATCGTTGGTTACGGGGCAGGTGAAGGAGGCCTCTACGCCGTCATCATTTATGCCTTCTGCTCGGCGGTTTTCCTCAGGTTCTTCGACCAGATCCTCAAGGCAAACGTTCTCAATCCGTTCCTGGTGATTCCGCTGGCGGCCGACATGGGGCAATTACTGGGCATGGCCCGCGGCGACGTCGCGCTCTTCGCCCACACGCTGGTCACGGCCGTCCTCTTGGGAGCGGTCATTACGTTGCTCGTGGCCTGGGCCATCGCCCAGCGCGGGATCCCGCGCCCCCCGAAGGTCAAGGGGAAGTGGCGGCATCCCGAACTCTCCGCGCAGCCGGCCCAGCGCCGGTTCGTGACCGTCTGGGTTCCCGCCGAGTGGGCCGCTCGGCAGCAGCAACAGCGTTGAATTCGACGCATTCCTGGTTGCTTCGCGCGCCGAGGGCGTGTATCAACATAGCACTGCGGAGGGGGGTGTCGAAAAACTCCGCACCGGGGCATTGCGTAATCACTCATTCCGTCCAGGGACGCAATCTCCCGAGGGAGTGTGCAGCGTGTCTGTGGAGACTCTGACCGAAGACTGGACGTGCGCGTTCAGCGGCCAGTTTGCCGACGATTTTCGCCAGTTGGTGCGTACCCTTCCTCTCGACAAGCTCGAGCGGATCCCGCCGCCGAAGAACGCCGGCCTCCCCTTCGGACACGAGCTGCGGATTGCCCGCCGCCTGCTGACCGGCGGCAGCTCGATGCTCGATCAGTCCGGCCTGTCGCGGATCTATTTGGCCTGCACTGCCGAGCGCGTGCGCCGGCTGTACCAGGGTCTGGCCCTGGGAGAATCGCTGCCGCTTGCCGGCTGGCGCGACATGCTTGGTCACGAGGCGACTGCCAGTTGGATTGAGCGGGGTCTGTTGGAACCCGATCCCGGCGATGGCTTTCGCTGCCGCTTCCGCCTGATCGTGCTGGGGCCGCTGCGGTTCGTCGTCGACCATTTCGGGTTCTCGGGGGGGAACCGCGTGCATATCGGCGGCGACTCGCTCAACATGACCGAGTTCCTCCAACGCCGAGTGACCGATACCGGTGGCGCGATGCTCGACGTCGGCACCGGCAGCGGCCTGCAGTTGCTGTCGCTGAGCCAGCGGCGCGATCTGGGGCTGGGGGTCGACATCAATCCGCGCGCCGTGCGGGTGGCGAGCCTGAACGTCAAGCTCAACAAGGCCGCGAACTGCCGCATCGAGGAGCGGGACGCCTTCGATCCTGCCTGGACGCCGGAGCGCTTCCGGCTGGTGACCTGGAACCTCCCGTTCATGTTCTTTCCCGACGACGAGGTCGCCGCGAACGTCGACGGGCACGGCGGGCACCTCGGCATCGCGCTGACCTTGCGGTTCGTCGAGCGGCTGGTCGACCTGCTGGCTCCCGAGGGCGTGGCCTGGCTCCTCACGTCGGCCCCGGTGATGCTCGACGGCACCAACCGGCTGGAGGTCGAGTTGGCCGAACGGACGCGCCGCTGCGGACTCGAGATCTCGACGTTCGTGCTGCAAAAGTACTGGGACCGCCGTCACGCCCAGTTCCACCGGAGCCATCAGATTC
The DNA here is from genome assembly GCA_016793185.1 of Planctomycetaceae bacterium. Classification (GTDB taxonomy): domain Bacteria; phylum Planctomycetota; class Planctomycetia; order Pirellulales; family JAEUIK01; genus JAEUIK01. The sequence goes on from JAEUIK010000083.1 coordinate 10,503, forward strand.
GCTCGTTCGAGAGCGTGATGGTGCGGATCCAGCCGGGCCCGGGAGGGTTCCAGCGCCATCCCCCCAACGCCGTCGGCCGCTCGGTGGACTGGCTGCGGACGATCTTGAACGAGCGCTGACGCCGGACGTCCCGGCATGCCGGTGACCGGCAGGCTTCCCCTGCGGGACAGGGGAGGCGCCCCCGCACGACTCGCGCGGCCGATGCGGGTGAGTGGGGATCTGCCGCGCCGCGCGCGGGGGGGAGGCGCTCGCTGACCGGGGGGATTCGCCCCCGATTGCTGGCCCGTACCTTGCCCCAGTGTTAGAATGAGGGGGCTGTCGAATCGGGCAAGCCATTCCACAATGGGGACTTGTCGACGGCAATCAGGGAACAGGAACAGCGTGGGCGAATGGCTTCGGAATAGCCGGCGGAACTGCGCCGGAACCGCGCGCCTTCGCAACGACCCGCGGCGCGACCCCAAGTACCGGGGACGCACGACCTCGGTGTGACACCGGGCGAAGAGGAACAGAGCTGGGCGGCGGACTCTGCCGGCGGCGCGTTGGGACATGAAGCTCGTCATCAATGCCATCTCGACGAAGCCAGGCGGCGGCCTCACGGTCCTGACCACCCTGTTGCGCGGGTGGAGTCGCCTTGACACCGATCTCGAAATCGCCGTGCTGGTGAGTAATCGGCGTACGATCGAGACCCTGGAGCTGGGGAAGTTCGACGTCGAGATCATTCCGGTGCTGGTGGACGCACCCAGCTGGAAGTTCTCGTGGTGGGAGGCCGGCGCGCTCAAGAGCTGGCTGCGCAAGCTCCGCGCCGACGTCGTCATGCGGAGCAATCACTACCAGTTCAACGTTTCCTGCCCGCAGGTCGTCTTGCATCAGAATCTGTGGCGCTTCTCTCCCGAGAGCCCGGATCCCGAGGTGGGCCCCGCCGGCGGAATGGTCGAGGCGCTGCGAAACTGGAGCGCTCGCAAAGCGCTTCGGAGCGCCGCAGCGAACGTCTTTATCTCGAACTATCTGCGGAAGCACGCGGAGGCGATCGTTCCGGAATCGCACTCCCGCAACTATGTCGTTTACAACGCGGTTGACGATGCCCTGCTCGAGGCCTCGGCCCAGGCGCCCGACCGCTATGACGGCGTCCCCGTGATCGCCGCTGTCCAGGACGGAAACATTCAGAAGGACAATCAAACCCTGGTCCGCATGATGGGCGAGCTGGTCCGCCGCGAACCGAGCGTGCCTTG
>JAEUIK010000090.1 GCA_016793185.1 Planctomycetaceae bacterium
AGTGCGCGGCTGTTGCGGGGCCGCCTTCCCGGTCGAGGTTCGCGGCCGTGAGCGAGTGGTTCTTGTCCACGAAGTCGCGCGGCCGAATCGCTTTGACCTGGCCGAGGTTGCCCGGCTCGTCCGCTGGGAAGTGCTCGATGCTCACGATGTGGTGCTCGACCATCTGGTGCTTGTCCGGCGGGGGACGATCCCCAAGACCACCAGCGGCAAGATTCAGCGCGGCGCATGCCGCGAGCGATTCCTGGCCCACGAACTGGATTCGCTCTTTTGCTGGAAGGCGATTCCGTCAGGGCGCAGCGCGCCGGCCGTGCAACCGTACCAGGCTCCTCGTACGCCGCTCGAAGAATCGCTCGCCGCGACCTGGGCCGAAGTCCTCGGGCTGGAGCGCGTCGGAATCCATGACCATTTTCTCGATCTGGGAGGGCACAGTTTGTTGGCCGCGCAATTGGCCAATCGACTTAGCCCCCGACTGGGCGTCGAGATCCCGCTCCGCGAGCTCCTCGAGCGTCCGACCATCGCGGCCCTCGCCGAACTGATTGAGCGGCGTGAAGCTGAACAGTTCGACCGTGAACAGGCTTTCCTGGGCCAACTCGAGACGATGTCGGACGAAGAGGCGCAGGCGTTGCTGTCGCAGCTCGCCCGCGGCGAGGCCGCCTCGGACAACCAGGACACCACGACCTCCTAACGCGACTATGGCTTCGACCCCGGCACTCGGAACGCGCGTGGAATCCCTCTCGGCGGTCAAGCGCGCGTTGCTCGACAAGTGGCGCGCGAGCCAGCTCGACCGATCGGGTCCCGGCGAGATCCCGCGCCGGAGGGAGAAGACCGCCCCGCTTTCCTTCACGCAGCAGCGACTCTGGTTCTTCGACCAGCTTGAGCCGCAGAATCCCTGCTACAACGTGGCCACGGCCGTACGGCTGTTAGGCCCGCTCAAACCGCACTTGTTCGAAGCGGCGCTGCGCGGCGTCATCGCCCGGCACGATATCCTGCGCACGACGTTTCGCGACGCAGGGGGTGTGCCCTGCCAGCTGGCAACGACCGACTTCGACTGGAGCATGGACAGGGTATCGCTTGCCGCATCGCCAGCAACAGCACGCGAAGATTCGTGGCGTGAATTGGCCGCCGCCGAAGCGCAACGCCCTTTTGACCTGACCACCGGGCCGCTGATTCGTGCAACCCTTGTCGAGCTGACCGCCGCAGAGCACGTGCTGCTCCTGACGCTGCACCACATCGTGTGCGACGGTTGGTCGATGGGCGTCCTCCGGCATGAAGTCGCGGAGATCTACGAATCGCTCGCTGCGGGGGGTGCACCACGCCTTGATCCGCTGCCAATCCAGTATGCGGACTATGCCACCTGGCAGCGAGAGCAACTGCGCGGCGACGAGTTGCAGCGGCTGCTCGATTCCTGGTCGCAGCAACTGGATCCACCGCCGCCCCCGCTGGAGCTGCCCCTCGACTATCCACGACCAGCAGCGCAAACCTACCGCGGCGCAGTGTGTCGCCGCCGCATCGACCCGGCGCAGCTGGCCAGCTTGCGCGAAACGGCCCGTCGCGAAGGCGTCACGCTCTTCATGCTGCTGGAGGCGGCCGTCCACTGCCTGCTCGCCCGTTGGAGCGGCCAGCGCGATCTCTGCATCGGCACACCGGTGGCGAATCGCGACCACGCCCAACTGGAACGCTTAGTCGGATTCTTCGCCAACACGCTAGCGCTGCGCGTCGAACTTTCGGCCGAGCTCACGCTCCGCGAATTGCTGGCACGGGTCAAGGATACGACGCTCGATGCGTTTACCCATCAGGCCTTGCCGTTCGAGCAGCTCGTCGATCAGTTGCAGATCCCGCGTGATTTGAGCCGGACGCCATTGTTCCAGGTGCTCTTCGTGCTGCAGAACATTCCGCTCAGGCCGCAGCAGATTGCCGGTCTGACAGCGGCCGAGATCAGCTTCGACCATGCGCCCGTCGCGATGTTCGATCTGACCTGGAATCTGCAGGAATCGCCTCAGGGGCTCGAGATCTCTCTGATCTACAACCGGGATCTCTTCGCCGCGCCCACGATCGATCGCCTGGCGCAGGCCTATGAAACGCTGCTTGCCGAGTTCAACGGCGAGTTGAATCGGTCTGCCTGGCAAGTTCCGCTGACGACCGCCGCCGAACGGTCCCAGTTGCTTGCCTGGTCACACGGCCCCGCAAGGGACTTCCCGCAGGCGAGCTGCGTGCATGAGCTGATCGCCGCGCAAGCGGCGCGGACGCCCCGGGCCATTGCCGTCCGCTGCGGCGACAGCCAGCTCACCTACGCCGAGTTGAACGCGCGTGCCGAGCGCTTGGCGCGCTACCTGTCGCGCCGGGGAGTGGCTCCCGACGTGGCCGTGGGACTGATGTTCGATCGGTCGCTCGACCTGATTGTTGGTCTCTTGGCGATACTCAAGGCGGGAGGCGCTTACCTTCCGCTGGATCCCGATTACCCAACGCCGCGGCTCGCTTACATGGTCCGCGACGCTGGCGCGCGACTGGTCCTGACCAACTCAGCGCTTGCGGAGCGGCTTCCCGCCGGAGTCTGCGAGCAGGTCCTGGTCGATCACGACGCTGACGCCATCAACGCCGCCCAAGCCGTAGTCGAACCCAGCCCGCTTGGACGCTCGACGAGCCCGCGCCACCTGGCGTACATCATCTACACCTCAGGATCGACGGGCGAACCGAAAGGGGTGGAAATCGAACATCGCGGCCTGGTCAATCACGCCCTGCAGTTCGCGGAGCGCCTGCCATTGACCGTGGGAGACGGGATGCTGCAGTACCTGTCGCCGAGCTTCGATGCGGCCGGCGAAGAGTTCTTTCCCACGCTGATTTCCGGCGCGACGCTCGTCCTGCACCCGGCGCCCGCCGAACTGTTCGGCCCGGCGTTGCTCGATTGGTCGCGGGCGCATGGTGTGAACGTTTTGCACCTGACGCCCGCCGTCTGGCTCTCGCTGCTGGATGAACTCTCGGAAACCGGGCCCCCTGGCGCGAACCATCTCAAGGCGGTTGTGGTGGGAGGCGACAACGTCCGTCGCGACGCGGTTGCCCGCTGGCTGCAGCTTACGGAGGGTGCGATTCCCGTTTATCTCGCCTATGGGGTGACCGAGGCCTCGATCACGACGACGCTCTGCGACGCGCGGGAGCCGCACGCGACAAGCGGAACGTGCCGGATGCCGATCGGCCGGCCGCTACCAAACACCTCAGTGCTCGTGCTCGATCCGTCCGGGGGCCTCGCGCCGATCGGCGTTGCCGGCGAACTGTACCTGGGAGGAGTCGGTGTGGCTCGCGGCTACCGCGATCGCCCGGAACTGACTCGCGAGCGTTTCGGTCCCGATCCCTACCAGGATGATCCCACGGCCCGACTTTATCGCACTGGTGACCGCGGCCGGTGGCTGGCCGATGGGCAGATCGAGTTTCTCGGCCGGTTCGACCAGCAGGTTAAGATCCGGGGATATCGGATCGAACCAGGAGAGATTGAAGCGGTGCTGCGACGTTGTCGGGGTGTCCGCGACGCCGCGGTCGTTGCGCGCTGCGACCGCGCGGGGCACCCACGCCTCGTCGCCTACGTCGAAGCTGGCGCTGCCCTCGACTTGACGGCCGCTGACCTGGGTGACTTCGCCCGGACGGAACTACCCACGCATCTGGTTCCGGCGCAATTCGTGGTGCTCGAGAGCCTGCCGCGCTTGCCTAATGGCAAGCTCGATCGTAGTTCACTTCCCCAGCGGTTGCCGGACCACAGCCGCCCCTCGGAAGTGATCGCGCCGCGGAGCGAAGCGGAACAAGCGTTGGCTGCGGTTTGGTCCGACGTGCTGGGCGTCACACCGATCAGCGTTGACGACAACTACTTCGAGATCGGCGGCGACTCGATCCGCAGCATCCAGAGCGTGGCGCGCGCGCGCGACGCTGGCTGGCAGATCACCCCCAAGCAGTTGTTCCAGAATCAGACGATCGCCGAGCTCGCCCGCGTCGCCCGACGTGCGGCGTCAATCTGCGCCGAACAGGGAGACGTCACTGGCCCGCTGCCGCTGACGCC
>JAEUIK010000098.1 GCA_016793185.1 Planctomycetaceae bacterium
CGCAGGCCAGGATCGCCGCCGGAGCGTGCCAGTGGTCGGGCGTGGCGATGACCACGGCGTCGACGTCCTGGTCGTCGAGCACCCGCCGCAGATCGCGCCCCGAGCGGGGTTGCTTGCCGCCGGCCGAGACAACCGCCTGCACGCCCTTGGCGGCCGCCTGGTCGTCGACGTCGCAGATCCAGATCACTTCGGCACCGGACTGTTTCGTGAAGGAGGTGGCCAACGCGGCGCCGCGGCCATTGGTCCCGATCACCGCCAGGCGGATTTTGTTGGCAGGCGTTTCGCTGGCGGCCGTCGGGCTGGCCGCCGGTGTTTCCTGCGCCCGCGCCGAGAGTGCCGCGCCGGCGGCGAGCGCTCCCTGAGCGAGAAACGATCGACGCGAGAAAGCTGAAGCCATGGCGCGTTCTCCGGAGCGCCGCTGGCTGCGATGATCCCCGGGTGGAATTCCGGCGGCGCCTGGCCTGATGATACGTCAGGCCCGGCGCCGGCCCAAATTCTTTAGCGCGCGGCTTCGAGCCGGGCGGCGGCCGCCAAGGGAGCCCGGGGGGCAAAGTCGTTCTCCCCCGGCGGCTCGTCGGTCAGCGGGATGATGACGGTGTAGAAGCCGAACATCATCTCTTCCCACGTCTGGTCGCCAAAGCGAACCTTCGAGTTGGGATCCGGGTTGTAGACGTTGTCTTCCGAATTGTCGTAGACCGCGCGGCACCGCAGCACCGTTCCGGCGGGCAAGCGCTTGGGCTGACTGACGTCGTACCAGAGTTGCCAGTTGAAGTCGTACTGCGGAACGTCGAGCAGCACTTCCTCGCGGCCATCCGGGTAGGTGACGTCGTAGCGGAAGGCCGTGCCGCGGACATGCATGTGCGGCATCATGCTCATCAGCCAGACATCCTTGCGGAGCTTGTGGTCGGCGGTCACGGCAAAGTCCTTGGCGTGCGGCGGGATCTCGAACGAGACGTTTCCGCAGGTCCCCCCGCGGACTTCGAACTTCACTTCCCGCGGATCGGCGAAGATCAGTCCCAGCGAGCTCAGGTCGGGCTGCTCGGTGCCGACGGCCGTGTAGTGCATCTGAAAGACGATCTTCGAGCCCGCCTTGATCTTCAAGGCGTAGCCCGGCGGATACATGCGGGGCTGCATGCCCGGCGCATAGCCGATCTGCGCGCCTTCGAGCATCCGGCGTCCATCCTCATCCGAAGCACCCGCCGGCTGGACAAAGCAAATGATATGGTGCACGACGGCGTAATTGCCCGGGCGGGCCTCGAAGCCGCGGATCCACTTATCCTCGGTGAAGCCCGGATCGACGGTGAAGTACTGGTACTCGACCGTGCCTTCGGCCTGGACGACGTAAGGCTTGTCGGCCATCGGCAGCACGACGTCGGGCGTCGGAATGCCCCACCCCTCGGCAAAGTTGGCGGCCGGCGGCAGATCCCGGCGATCTCCCTCGGGACAGCCGTTCTCGACCCATTGCGAGAGCAGGTCTTTCTCGTCCTTGGTCAGGCTGGCATCGTTGCTGAACGAGCCGTGTTCGGGATTGGCGTGCCAGGGGGGCATGCGGTTGGCGTTGACCACTTCGCGCATCATCTCGCCCCAACCGAGCACTTCGTCGTAAGTCGTGAGCGGCATCGGGCCGATTTGCCCCGCGCGATGGCACTGCACGCAGCGGTTGTTGAGGAGCCGCGCGATCTGATTCGAGTAGGTGATATCGCCGTGCGGCTCGACCTTGGGCACCCGCCCGATCAAGCAGCCCGGCGCTTCGGTGCGGGCGACAGCCACTTCGCGCCCCGCCAGCAGATCGTCGATGGCCGCAACCAGATCGCGGCGCGTGATCCCTTTCTTGGCGTAGCCGACGCCGGTCGAGAAACCGTATTGATCGTCAACCCGGCCGCGGTAGCGGATCGCGCGATTCGCGTCCAGGACAAACAGCTCGGGCGTGCGCTCGGCGGCGAACTGATCGGCCACGCGGTTGTCGGGGTCCTTGAGGATCGGAAAGGTCAAGCCGAGCTGCTGGGCCTGGGCGGCGATCTTCGTCGGCGCGTCCTGGCGATTGCTGTTGATGCCGATGAACGTCACTCCCTGCGCGCGGTATTCATTCGCCAGCTCTTCGAGCCGCCCCGCGTAGAGTTTGACGAGCGGACAATCGGTGCCGAGGAACGCCACGACGACCAGCTTGCTCGTGGCGGCATCTTTCTCGAGCGACCAGGTCTTGCCGCGATAGTCGCGCAGCTCGAAGTTCGCCAGCCGCGACTCCTGGGCGCCGGCAACGCGCTCGGCAGCACGCGCTTGCCCGGCTAGAAGCATGCTCCACGCGCCGCACATGATCAGGGGGATACCAATCCAGTTCCGTCGCATGGGTCTTCCTCGCTCGGGCAATCGCAGGTTTGACGGTTGGGAAATCTGTGCGCACCACGCAGGTGTGATTGTCGCGATCCGGCAGCCAGGGGACGCGCCGAATCGTCGGTTCATACCCGCGCCGAATACTGTTCGTTTCGTCGTCTCAGGCGGGATCTTGAAATGAATTTGCAGTGTCGTCGCGAACGTGACGAAACCGCACGGCGACGAAAATAAAGCCGCGCGCGAGGTCGTGCTCTTTCGCACGCTCGCGCGCGGCCGTGTCACAACTCGTGGGCAAAGGCAGCCTCGCCGGGCGCGAGTGCTCTGTCACACCGTCTTTGTGGGTGCCACTGGCTTTGCCAGTGGGAACATCGGGTCGGGGAAGAACGAAGAGCGCTGGCAGAGCCAGTGCCACCGCAGGGGAGTCACTTGAGGGGGTGACGATGCGCTAGCTCAGGATCTCGTGCAGCACTTCGCCGCGCGCGATCGGTAGCGGGCGACCGACGCGATCGTGGATCTCGGTGGCGGGCGGAATGCCGAGCGCGTGGAAGAGGGTCGCCAGGAGATCGGGCGGCATCACCCGCCCCGACTTGGGCGCGCCCCCCAGGGCGTCGCTCGAGCCATGGACGTGTCCGCCGCGGATGCCGCCGCCGGCCAGTGCCAGCGAGAAGACGTTTCCCCAGTGATCGCGCCCCCCCGCCGCGTTGATGCGCGGGCTGCGGCCGAACTCCGACAGCACCAGCACCAGCGTTTCGTCGAGCAGGCCGCGCTGGGTGAGATCCTCGACTAGCGCCGAGAAAGCCATGTCGAACGGCTCGGCCAGGACCGTCTTCAAGCGCTTGGCTTCGCCGACGTGCGAGTCCCAGCAGGGAGCATCCGACGGCTCGTCAGGACTGCGGAACCAGTTGACCTGCACGAGTCCGACGCCCGCCTCGACCAGCCGTCGCGCCAAGAGCACGCTCTGGCCGAATTGCGAGCGTCCGTAACGATCGCGCACCTGCTCGGTCTCGGCATCGAGTCGAAACGCTTCGCGCGAGGCGCGCGACGTCAGCAGGTCGAACGCCTGCTGCGTGGCCCCGTCGTACTGGACGAGGCCACCCCGATCGGCTTCCTGGCGCCAGGCATCGAACTGCGTGAGCAGCTCGCGCCGCTGCGCGAGTCGCTCGAGCGGCAGCTCGCCCGGCAGCGAGAACTCGGGAATCTGAAAATCGGGCGAGCCGGGGTGACAGCGAAACAGCCAGGGGTCGTTCGCGCGTCCGAGGAAGCCGGCGTCCTGACCCGGCCAGATGGAGCCGTCGGTGTTCCAGACATGATGCGGCAATCGCACCGCGCTGGGCATGCTGTTGCTCCCCGGCCGGAGCTTGCGGACTATCGAGCCGAAGTTCGGCCAGTCGTTGGGCGCGCCAGGATTGACGTTCTCGGCGTTCATCGGCTGATGGGGCACGCCGGTGAACATGTAGTAACCGCTCGACGAGTGGGCGTTGTCGCCGGTATGCACCGCCCGCAGCAGACAAAGCCGGTCGGCCAGCTGCGCCGAACGGGGGAGCAACTCGCAAATCTGCATGCCGGGCACGTTGGTCGCAATCGGACCGAACTCACCCCGGACTTCGGCCGGAGTGTCGGGCTTGGGATCCCACGTCGAGTGCTGCGGCGGTCCGCCCAACAGGAAGAGGACGATGCAATGCTTGGCGCGGCCGCTCGAGGGAGTGACGACCGGAGTGGCCAGTGTGCGACCGCGGGTCAGATCGGCCAGCGAAAGTCCCAGCGCTCCGATACCGCCGATCCGCAGGACCTCGCGCCGTGTCAGGCGATCGCACAACCGCGACGGCAAGCCGGTCACATGCAACATGGGAGTCGTTCCCAGGATCGGGATGGCATTCGAACCGCGTGGGGCATTATCACTCTCGAGACGGGGATTCGCCAGCGGAATTCCGTTTACCCCCCGGACGGCCGAACTGCCTGCGACGAGCCCGCCGGATCCGCCAACCGGGTCGGCGCGACCCGGGGACCGGTCCAGCGGCAGGCCGGCGATCGCTTGACCTTGCCGAGGCGTCCGCATCTACTTGAATTACCCCCCTGATGCGACCCCTGCTGCGGCACTTCGGTCGGTGTGCGTCGAATTCTGGCCCCTCGACAGACGCTCGGAGCCGTCGGTGTCCCTCGATCCCCACGCGATCAATCTCGAACGGTACGTCGAGATCGGCGAATTGATTTCCCGCGACGCCGAGTTGCTGACCGACCGCTGGTCGCAGCGCGCGCGGCAGGAGCAGCCGACCGCTCAAGATGCGCACCATGCCGAACTGCGCGACGAGCTGCCGTCGTTTCTCCGCGCCCTGGGGACTGCCCTGGGCGAGTCCGAGGGACGCGTGCCGAGCCGCCATCGCTTGCTGGCCGTCGAGCATGGCGAGCAGCGCTGGGAAAGCGGCTGGCGCCTCGGCGAACTGGTGCGCGACTACCAGATCCTCCGCCTCGTGCTCTTGGATCATCTGGATCAGGAGCTCGATCGTCCGTTGTCGGTGCGTGAGGTGATGGCCATCGGGCTGGGCCTCGACGAGGCGATCGGCGCCGCGGTCGTGACCTACGTCGCCTACCAGTCGAGCCGCCTGCGCGATGCCGACGAGCGGATCGCCTCGGTCGTCGACCATGCGCTGAGCGGGATCCTCTCGCTCGACGAGCGCGGCCGGATTGAAACCTGCAACCCGGCGGCCGAGCGGATCTTCGGCTACGCGGCCGACGCCCTGGTGGGGCAACACGCGGCCACGCTCTTTCCCGAGCTCGAGCCCGCCGCGCAAGGCGACCAGCTTGAGCACTGGCTGCTGGCGACCGGCCCGGCGGATGGCCGCCCGCGCGAGCGCGACATCGCGGGACGGCGTCGCGACGGCACCCGCTTTCCGCTCGACCTGGCGGCCAGCCTCTTCCATCGCGCGGGGCGGCGGTATTTCACGATGATCGTGCGCGACATCACCGAGCGGAAACAGAGCGAGCGCGCCCTGAGCGAGTACGCCCAAGCGCTCGAAGCGTCGAATCGGGCGCTGGCGGCGGCCAAGCTCGAGGCCGAAGCGGCCAGCCGCTTCAAGAGCGAGTTCCTGGCCAGCATGAGCCACGAGATTCGCACGCCGATGACGGCCATCCTCGGTTTCTCCGAGGTGCTGGCGAGCGTCCTGGCCGATCCCGAGCAAGTTGAGATCGCTCACACCATCAAACGCAACGGCGAACACCTGGTGCGCATCGTCAACGACATTCTCGATCTGGCCAAGATCGAGGCGGGCAAAGTCGCGGTGGCGACCGAACCGTGCGACGTCCGCGAGCTGGTGCGCGAGGTTCACGCTTCGCTGGCGCCCGGCGCCGAGAAGCAAGGGGTCGGGTTCGAGGTCGAGTGCGCGGCCGAGGTGCCCGAACGCGTGCGCTGCGACACCACCCGGCTCCGGCAGATCCTCTTCAATCTGGTCGGCAACGCGATCAAGTTCACGCCGCGGGGAGAAGTGCGGCTGGCGGTGTCCGCGCCGGAGCGGGCCGCGGGAGCGCGGCTGGAGTTCCAGGTTACCGATACGGGCATTGGCATGACGCCCGAGCAGTTGAGCCAACTGTTCGAACCGGTCGCCCAAGTCCATCGCTCGGCGGATCGCCGCGAGCCCGGAACCGGCTTGGGGCTGACGATCAGCCAGCGGCTCGCGCGGCTGCTGGGAGGCGAGATCACCGTCGCCAGCCAGGCGCAGCACGGGAGCACCTTCGTGCTGAGCTTGCCGCTGCTGCGCGACGACGGGCCGGCGCCGCCCCCGGCCGCGCAAGATTCTGAGGTTGTCGAGGCGCAACCCGTGGTCCTCCGCTGTCGGGTGCTCCTGGCCGAGGATGGGCGCGACAGTCAACTGTTGATCTCGCGGCTACTGACGGCCGCCGGCGCGGCGCTCGAGATCGTCGAGGATGGCGAACAGGCCCTGGCGAAGATCGCCGCCGCGGAAACCAACCAGACGCCGTTCGACGTCGTGCTCATGGACATGCAGATGCCGGTGCTCGACGGCAGCGCCGCCACGCGGCGATTGCGGGCGCGGGGTTGCCGGCTGCCGATCATCGCGCTCACGGCCAGCGCCATGAAAGGGGATCGCGAACAGTGCCTGGCGCTGGGGTGCAGCGACTACCTCACCAAGCCGATCGACCGCGCGCAGCTGCTGGCAACCGTCGCACGCTGGACGACGTCGGCGTCGGCCGGCTCGGCGCCGTCTACCGAATAGAGCAGCGCGGCGATGCGCGCGGCCGCCCCGTTGCGGTGCGGCGTCGCGTCGTCCGCCGTGCCCAGCGCGGCCGACGCCCGCGGCATCTGCCGGGCCAGTTCCAGGAGTCGCGTCAGTTCTGCGGCGGTGCG
>JAEUIK010000102.1 GCA_016793185.1 Planctomycetaceae bacterium
GGCCTGATTGACGGTGGAAGCCCTGGAAGCACGGCAGCTTCATAGATCGTGGCAACGTGCTCGGCGCCGTAGAACTGACTCAATCTCGCAATCAGCAGCGGAAACACCCCGCCAACTTGGTATGAGGTACTCCGATAGGCGCGATCACCCACGACGCCAACCTGCCAGAGTATGAGCTGCGAAGTTGAGTCAACCTGCCGATCATAAAGCACGAAGTCAGTTGCTTCGTACGACTGGCAGCCGTTTATCGCGGGATCGATCCCAAGGTCGGCATAAAGGCAATCCTCGGCGGAGATGGCCGGCAGCATCCGGGCGGTATAGCCTTCACTCCGCGCACGACGAACCGACTCATGGGAGGGAAACGCGAACACACCAGGATGCCCATAGAAGGCGGCGCACGTCTTCTTGCCGCTGCGAACGCTGGCGAGGATCTCCTGGATCATCCCTTCGTAGGCATCACCACGGTATGTCCCTTCGCCGTAGTGCTTCATCAGAGAGATTGCTCCTTCCGGCTGCAAATGCTTGATGACCTCTTCGGCAATCGGATCGGCGACGAGATAGTACACTGCGTCCGATTCGCGAATCCACGCCAGCGACTCCAATGTCAGTTGTCCCACGGTCCGGATTCCAGTGCCGATCACCGTTAAAGTACCACGGCGGTCCGTCTCGACCACGCGCTCGACTGGGTCGGCCGCGTCCGTCGCACGGCCAAGCAGATGGTTCCACATCAGCGAGGCGGATCCACTGGCCAGCACACGCCGCCCCTGATCCTCAAGCTCTCCCGTTTCCATGGAGCCGCGTGGATCACGAATAAACTCGCCGAGCTTGTAGGAGTCGATCGACAGTTCCCGGAGGAATTCGCGCAGACTCAGCATGTCAGCACCTTTCTCGATAGACTCAGATCAAAACCACAGCGACAACCAGAACCGAAGGAGTTGACGATCCTCCGTCGGAGACGACGGCCGGAGGAGCAACCGTCGGGGGGGTAGGGGGCGCCGGTGTGCTGGGGACGGTTGGCGTGGTCGGAGTGACGGAGGGAGTGCTCGGCGTCACTGTTGGCGTCACTGTCGGCGTCGTGCTGGGAGTGACCGTAGGCGCAGAGCTGGGCGTGACGGTTGGTGTCGTGCTCGGCGTTACCGTGGGCGTGGTGCTGGGTGTCGTCACTGTGGGTGCACTACTGTCAACAATCGGCGAAGTCGGTCCCTGGCTCGGTGTGGTCACCGGCGAGGTCGTCACCGGTCCATTAGGCGTCGTCGTAACCGGCCCGTACACGACACTCGGTCCGTCCTTGCAACAACAACAATCCTTCTTCAGTGCCAACTCGCGGAGAAACCCTTGAATGCGCTCGTCGGCCGTGGCGTTCGCGTGGTGACAGTGCGACAGGTGGATCTGGGATTCACTGAAGCGCCGGTCGAGCCCATCGGCCCGCACGCGTTCGGCGGCCAGATCGTTGCGCACCTGGGCGATCGTCGCCAGATCGAGCTGGTGCTGGTTCTCGGCCGTCTGCAGCTGATGCGTGAGCGTCGCGCTTCCCTGCTGGCAATCCTGCAGTTGCTGTTCGAGTTGGCAACAGCGGCGGCGGCAGCACTCGAGGTCCTGCTCGAGCTCGGCGTGTTTCGAGCGACACCCTTGCAACTCGTGCCACCAATAATGCCGCCGCAGCCACCCCCACCCGAGGAACAGTCCCAGGAGCAACACGAACGCCACGACGGTCAGCCACCAAAACCACCAGAGCCAGGCGTGACGCGTGCGTAAGTCGCCGAGGTTTTCCTCCAACGCCTGGATCCGCGCTCGGGCGACGGCCAGGTCGGATCGCAGCTGATTCCGCTCGGCGAGGCACTGCTCGAGATCCGTCTTGAGTTTCTTGATCGTCCGCCGCGCGGCTTCCAGATCCGCTTGCGTCGCGGCGAGCTGTTTCTCCGTCGCCTGGAGCTTTGCCGTGAGATCGGCCACCTCGGTTTCGAGCTGTGCTTTCTCTTCCTCCAGGCACTGGATCCGCTCCTCGAGGCGGGTCTTCTCTGCGAGACACTCCGCGAGATCGTCGCGCACCACGGCCAGTTCGGACTCACACGCCGCCTTCGCCTGGCAGCAGGCGGCCAGCTCCGTCACGCAGGTCTGGTGCTCGGCGGCGATGCGCGCGCGGACGTCGTCGCAGCGGTTGCGGACGGCCGCCAAGGCCGTCGCCAGTTCTCGATTCGACGTCACCGAGGCAAAGTTGCCTTCGCCCGCGTCAGCCAGGGCGCTGAGGACCTTCAACACCTTGGGCTCGGCCGTCGTGGCCAGCACATCGAAGTGGAACCGATCTCCGTAGATACGCTTGAGATGGGCCACCTCGCCATGCGCATTGCCCGGCTCGCAGTCGTGTCCATCGGTGAAGAGCACGATCTGCGGCACCGCCTGGGGCTTGTCCTCGAGCAGGCGCGTGGCCATTTCGAACCCGCTCTTCAGCACGGCGTTCCCCTTCGGCCCGCCGGTCATCAGGCCACGGCGGAGCACCGCCTTCTGCTCGGCGGTGATGGGCTCGAGGGGGCGCAGCGGTTCAGCGTCATCGCGCAGCCGTACGACCGAAAGTGGCAGCCCGTCCGGACAGGCATCCACGACGTCGTACGCCCCCCAGACCGCGATTGCCAGGCGCCGCTCGCCGTACCAGACGCAGGGGTACTGCATGCTGGCTGTCGAATCGAGAATGATGATCAAATCCGTGATCGTCGGCGGCGCGTCCGGCGGCGCGGCGGACGTTGGCGTCGGAGGCGGCACCTCTTCGGAAGTTGCCGCGGCCGGGCCGTCATTCGACGATTGCCGGCCGGTCGATGCCGCGCGGACGGCGCTGGCGTGCGAGAGTTCACCAAGGGCGCGAGAGTTTCCCTCGGACAGCACGCCCAGCAGGAGCGCGCACGCGATAAACCATCTTCGTTCCATTTCGTAGCCCCTTGCTTGGGATGGAAACGATGGCTTACCGGCCTGGGCAAAATCTAACGACCGGGCAA
>JAEUIK010000123.1 GCA_016793185.1 Planctomycetaceae bacterium
ATCCGGCTGCGACGACCAGAGAAAATAGCTGAGCCGGCTCGCCAACTCCCAGTCGGTGACCGCGGCTGGCGCACTCCCGGAGGGAGCCTTCTCCAGCCGGTACAAGAAGGCCGGCGCCACGAACACGCGCGCCAAGGTAAAGCGCAATGCCTCTTCGTGAGGCAGCTCTTGTCGCCGGAGTTTCTGGTAGAGCCCCCGTAGCTCAGCCGCTTCATCCCCGATCAATGGCCGGCGATAAGCCTGCGCCGCAAACTCGACGATCGCTTCGACCTGCGCCGGCTCGGCCGCGACCAACGCTTGCTGGAATTCCTGCGCCGCCCGGAGAATCGGCTCGCGCAACCTGGCGAACGGTTCGGCCAGATCGGGCCGATCCTGGGTTGCAAACTCGACGATCTGCTCGTAGGCGTTCACCTGCTTGAGCGGAACCTGGCTGACGAAATACAACTCATCCCACAACCGATTGAGCTGGCGGGTCTCGTCGGGACTTAGCATCAGCCGGCGCAGTGGTTCGTCCTCGCGATGGAAGAGCGTCAAAGTCACCACTTCGTCGACCGGCACGATCTTGGTGTAGCAAAGCGCAATCGGAAACAACTCGCGGAACTCGGCGAACGCCTGCTCTAGCGCCGCTCGCGCGGGGATGTTGTCGTTCACGAGCACCGGCACACCGGGCTCGAGCGAAAGCGATGCAGGCTGGGAGGTGACGACCTTCGCCTGAGCGCTTCCCGCGCCAGCCGGCTGTGGCGCGAGGGTGGCGGCCGTCACCAGCTCAGCGCCTTGGGCCAACTCGGCGGGGATGCGAACTTCGCGGATCGTCGGCGTCGAGACCGCGAGATCGCTGGCGCCGATGCTCGTCCCGTGCGGAAGTTTGCCAAACGCTGCCGGATCGAGGCCGATGACGTCTTCGGGCCCGCCACCCGGGATGGGGTTTGCTTTGAGCGCGGCGGCCACCTGGGGCCAGGAGCGCGCCAGGAGCGGCCCCCCGAGCGAATGCAGTTGTCGGTACAGAATTGCGTCGGGCTGCTGCGCGTCGGCCTCGGCCGGCGGGCCCACCGTCAGCCGTGCCTGCAACTCGGCGGCGAGTTTCTCGCGCTCGGGTCCCGACGGAGCCGCTTGCCAGCGCGCCAACAGCGAACCCGCCGGCACCACCGTCCGCGCGTCGCTGCCACTGACGGGCTCGGTGCCGAAGTACCAGACCTCGGGATGTCCAAAGCGGTCGGCGTGTGGATTGCCGGCGAGGATATCCTCGGTCACGTCCCGCAGGGCCCATTCGCGCGCCTCCGGGCCGTCGCTCTTGAGCACGAGCCGCACGTCCGTCAGATCGCAACTATGGTTGCCCTCGCGCGGGCCGATCAAGAGGGCCACCAGGTCGCCCGGCTGGATTGCCAGATCGGCGATCGGTCCCAGCGGTACCGGAGCGCCGCCGTGGCTGATCCCTTCTCCCAGTTTCTGCCGCGTCGAGCCGCGGCGCAGTTCGAGTAGCCATGTCACGCCGTTGCCGCACTCGGGATGGGCGTGGGCGACTGACCCCGAAATCGTGAATGTGCCCCGGATCGGACTTTTCCAGCCGACGACGGCAAACAACGTCGGCGACGGATGCACGCAGACGCCGTGCGGCTGCATGTTGCCGGGAATCCGCACCGGATTGTCCGACGAGCTGGCGACCAGGTTCGGCGTTTCCGGCGGTCCCCATCCTTTCACAAAGTCATATCCGCTGACGCTCTCTTGCTTGTGGGTGAACAGATTGATCGTCGTTGCGGGGTTGGCGCCGATGCCCAGGTACTCGAGCCAGGGAGCGAGCTCGGCGACATCGAGCCCATGCCGGGCTGCCAGTGCGCCGACATCGAGGGCGCCGGTCGACTTCATCGCTTCGTCGGCCGCGGCGAGCGCCCGAGCCGTCGCCGCCAGCAGTTGCGTTCGGCGGGCGGTCATCTCGCGGGCGAAGTCGCGCACGTCGCGCAGCGGCAGGTCCGGACGTCCTGACGCCACCAGCCGCGGTTCGTGCCAGACGACGACTTCATCCTCGTGGCCGTCGCCGGCATCCCCCGCGACGAGATACACGGATACGTCCTTGCCGTCAGGCTGGACCGCGAGGGGGACGCGCACTTCCTGCCGGCTGGTCAGCGGCGTCAGCCCCTCCTGCCACTGCTTGTTAGTGCCATCCTGTTCGATGTGCTGGCCGATCACGTTGAATCGCCACAGCACCTTCTGCCAGCGAGCAATGTCGTCGGCGATGGCTTGCGCGTCTCCGGGCGAGGCGCTTCGCCAGCGGGCGCGGATCGCGTCGAGGAGCACCGAGGGCGCGCCTGCCGGGGGCGCCTCGAGCCGCTCCCAGAGCAGCCCGAGATACCGGGCGTTCAGCTGCTGCTCGCCCGCGATCGCTGCCACCGTCTTGCTCCCCGCACGGAGCGCATCGCGTTCGGCCAACGCGGCCGCCACATACTTCTGAATCGGCAGCCGGCCACCGCCATGCGCCTCGATCGTCACTTCCTGCACGTTCAACTGTGCACCTGCCGACTCCTCCGAGTGCCGGGCGTACAGCTCGCGGATCCGCGCCAAGATCTCGTTCGTCCAATCGCTGCGCGTCGAGTACGGCGAAAAGCGAAAGCCGTCGGGGAGCAACTCGGCGTGCTCGGCGATCGACTTGCCGGCGTCGAGGTACTTGGTGAGCAGGGCGGGCGACATGACCAGCGAATTGCCGGTGTTCGCGAAGCCCTCGCCCGCGGCGCTGTCGGCCGGAAACTCCTTGGCCGGCTCGAGCGGAACGCCCGTCAAGTCGCGCACCGTGTAGGTATACTCCGCATTGTTCAACCGCCTGAGTACGACCGGACCGGGATCGCCGGCGTTGGCCAACGCCTCGGCGTGCAAGTACCGCGCGATCCAATCGCGCAATTGTTTGCGCTCCTCGCGGGTCGGCTGCTCGGCGTCCTTGGGGGGCATTTCGCCGTTATCGAGCATTTCGGCGGCCTTGATCCAGGTATTGGTATCCTGGCGCACGTCGGCCAGCGTGGCGAAGCGCTCCAGGTCGAGCTCGCCCGCCGATTCCGCCGTGGCGTGGCAATCGAGGCAGTACTTCTTGCTCAGCGCGTGCACGCGGTCTCGGTACTCCGAGGCCAGCGCGGCAAACGGATCGTTGCTTGGAGGCTCGGCGCCGCGCACCCCACCCGTTGCGGCCAGGACAGCGACGCCGAGCTGGGCGACGAAGGGGAGGGCGGCCGCCAGGGTGCGCGACTTGGAGTGAAGCCAGTGTGCGATAAACGTCGTCATGAGAATCCGGGTCCCAGACCTCTTGCCCGCTCGGTAGGTTGCATTATGCCAGCATGTCGTGAGCCACACGACCAGCCACGTCGGTCAGCCGGTAATCGCGGCCGCTGTGGCGGTAGGTGAGCCGTTCGTGATCGAGCCCCAACAGGTGCAGGATGGTCGCGTGGAAGTCGTGGACGTGCAGGCGTTTGTCGGCGACGGCAATTCCATACTCGTCGCTGGCGCCATGGACGTAGCCGGGTTTCACGCCGCCGCCGGCGAGCCACGACGAAAACACCTGGTGGTGATGCTCCCGGCCGGGATGCGTCGCTTGCTCGTGGTACGGCGTGCGGCCGAACTCGGTGGTCCACACGACCAGCGTCTCAGCCAGCATTCCGCGCCGCTTGAGGTCCATCACCAGGGCGGCCATGGCCTGATCCACGTTCTTCGCCAAGGCCACGTGATCCTGCATGTTGCCGTGCGAGTCCCAGTTGTTCGACGAGCCGGTATCGATCAGCTCGATGAACCGCACCCCGCGCTCGGCCAGCCGTCGAGCGACAAGACATTGCCAGGCAAAGCCCTGGGTACTTCCCGGCTCGAGACCATAAAGCTGGTGCGTCTCGGCGCTCTCGCGGGTCAGGTCGAACGCCTCGGGCGCGTCGTGCTGCATCCCGTAGGCGGTTTCGAACGACTTGATCCGCGCCTCGAGCGCCGCATCCAGCTCGCGCGTCGCGGCATGCTGTCGATTGACGTGCGCGAGGCGCTCCAGTTCGAGCCGCTGCAGGCGCGATTCGGCGACCCGCGGTGTAATGTTCGCGATCGGCGTGGGCCCCGGCACCACGTGCGTCCCCTGGTGGCAGCCGGGGAGAAAGTCGGCGCCCCAGGTCTGCGTCCCCGCATACGGAGCCCGGGGAGCGATCGCCAGGAACGAAGGGAGATTCTGATTCTCGGTGCCGAGTCCGTAGCTGACCCAGGCTCCCAGGCTGGGCCGCGCAAACGTGAACGAGCCGGTGTGGATTTCGAGAGTCGCCTCGTAGTGGTTGGTGTGATCGGACTCCATCGAGTTGATCAGGCACAGGTCATCCACGATCGCGCGTGTGTGTGGAAACAAATCGCTCACCGGAATGCCGCTAGTGCCGCCCGGATGAAACTCCCAGTCCGGCCGCTTGAGAAAGCGCTTGAACTCTCCCCGGTTGCCTTGCCAGTTGTCGATGGTGAGCGTCTTGCCGTGGTCGGCAAAGAGCTTTGGCTTATAGTCGAACGAATCGACGTGCGAGGCCCCGCCGGTCATGTAGAGCAGGATCACTCGCTTGGCCCGCGGCGCGAAGTGGGGCGCGCGCGGCGCCAAGGGATCGGCCAGCGCGCCGGGCGCATCCGGAGCAGCCGAGGCCCACTGGGTCAGCAGGCTCGAGAGCGCGACGCTCCCCAGGCCGCCGGCGGAGCGGCGGAGCCATTCGCGTCGCGATAACGTCGGCGGGCGGAGTCGCTGGCTGTTCATGGATAGCACCGCAACCTGCTCTGACCCCTTGGCTCAATCGACGAACACAAACTCATTCGAGGCAAACAACGTGCGCGCCAGCGCGCTCCAGGCCAGCTCCTCGCGCTGCTCGACCGGCGTACCGGTCGAAGCCAGCTCGAGCGCATACTGCCGGACAAACTCGAGCGCGGTTTGCGACTCGTCAAGGCTCGGCTCACGCGCAAGGGACTGGCAATAGGCCCAGCGTACGCGCTCGCTCTCTTCCGGCCGATCCGAGATGAGACGCCGGGCGAACGCGAGCGACTGGGTATGCACTAACGGATCGTTCAGCCAGAACAGCGCCTGCGTCGGCACGGTGGTGGGCAAGCGGCGCGCGGTGCTGGCATTGGTATCGGCTCCGTCAAAGAGCGCCAGAAACGGATGCCGCGCCGTCCGCTGCGTCATCAGGTAGACGCTCCGCCGGTTCGAATCGTAGACAGCGGCAAACGGGTTGTGTTGCGTGAAGTTCCAGGCGCTGGGGGGCGGGAAGGGATGCGCGCCCCCAGGGCTGGTGTCGAGCGTGCCGCCGAGCAGCAGCAACGCGTCGCGCAGTTCTTCGGCATCCAGGCGCCGGCGCGCGAAGTGCGCCAATCGTTCGTTAGCCGGATCGCGGTCGATCTGCGCCGCGGCTGGCTGGCTGGCCAGGCGATAGACGCTCGAGCGCATGATCTCGCGGTGCAACCACTTGAGCGACCAGTTCGCGGCGACGAACCGCGCCGCCAGGTAGTCGAGCAGTTCCGGATGCGTGGGGGCTCGGCCCCGGATGCCGAAATCGTTCTCCGTGGCAACCAACCCCACGCCAAAATGGTGTTGCCAGACCCGGTTCACGATCACGCGCGCGGTCAGGGGGTTCTCCGGGCGGGTGAGCCAGTCGGCCAGTTGCCGGCGTCCACTCCCCTGCTCTTCCGGCGGTAGCGGATCGCCGCCGAGAATCTTGAGGAAGCGCCGCGGGACCTCGTCGCCCAGCGACAATGGATCGCCGCGCTGCTGGATCCGCGCATGCTTGCCGGTACCTTCGCTCGCCCCGTACGCAACTTCGTAAGGTCCCCGCTCGGCCAGGCTGGCTTTCTCCCGCGCGAGTTGCGTCAGTTCGCGCTCGGTCTTGGCGAGGGTCTCCTGCAGCTCGACGCCGCGTAAGCGACGAGCTTGCACGGCATCCAGCGCCTCGGTCAAGGGGACGACCTCGTCGACCGCCAGCAGCGGCTCGGTTTGCAGCGCGAGGTTGTCGACCTCGTGGCCGGGCTTCACGCCTCCCAGGTGACCGTAGCCATCGACGAAGAAATTGTCGATGGTTCCGTCCCAGGTCGGATGGAACGCTCGCGTGCCGAGTTCGGTCACCTGGCCTGGACGACTGATGGCGCCGGTGAACATTCGCTTGTCCAGATCGAGCCTGAGTTGGACGTTGTACCAGGCGTCGGGCTCGAGCTCGCAGACCGCTTCGATCGCAGCGCCGTTACGAACAAAGAAGGTCGTCGAGCTTGCAAAGAACTCGACCGCGGCCGAGGGGCCGGGACCATGGCCGAGGTAGAAGCGATACGAGCCGGGTGCACTCTGCTCAGTCGCGCGATTGCGAAAATCGATGTTGAGGAAGAGTCGCGGCGTCGTGGCCGCCGTGTGGGCCGGCGATACGGTCTGGCCGGTGGCATTGTTCCGCGCATCGGCCGGGAAGCTCAGGCCCAGCTTGCCTCGGCGATACACGTTTTCGAAGGGGCTTTGCGCCTCGGCCTTGGCCAAGGTTTCTTCGAGATAGCCCCACGGCTGGCGCGGCGGCTGTTCGGCGACTTGCGCCTCAAACTCGCCGTCGAGACCCACCAGCGTGGCGAGTTCCGTCGCGGCAGTCGCCTTTTCGGCGTCGAGCTGCTTGAGCCGCGCATCGAGCGCGGCCACTTGCGCGGCATGCCGTTGGCGCAGCTCCTCGGCAGCCGCGGCGGGCACCAGGGGCACGAAGTCGCGCGGCCGCTTGGTTTGTTCGTCGCCGGGAAACGCATACTTCGTACTGCTAAAGATGCCGTAGAGCGCGTAGTAGTCGGCGGTCGAGACCGGATCGTACTTGTGGTCGTGGCAGCGCGCGCAGCCCAACGTCAATCCGAGAATTCCCTGCCCCAGGG
>JAEUIK010000145.1 GCA_016793185.1 Planctomycetaceae bacterium
TTGCGCTCGCTGGCCGACCCGCAGACGCCCCCTGAGCGCCGCGCCGAGCTGGCCCAATTGTTCGGCGAGGTCAAGAATCCGGCCTCGGTCGCGGTCCTGGTCAACGCGGCTCGCGACGACGAGAGCGATCTTGTGCGGCAGGCGGCGCTTGCGGCGCTGGCTACGTACGACGAGCCTTCGGTCGCCGGCGAGCTGCTGCCGGTCTACGACCGCATGTCAAGCGACGTACGCGAAGTCGCCCACGCGCTGTTTCTGAGCCGGCCGGCCTGGACGCTCGCCTGGCTCTCCGCGATTGAGCGGAAAGAAATCGGCAGCGCGCATGTCCCCCAACACCTGGTGCGGCGCTTGCAGGGAGACTCGCGCGACGACGTCGCCGGGCTCGCCCGCCGCATCTGGCCGCTGACCGGCGCGCCCACCACGGCCGAGCTCCAGGCCCAGATCGACCGACTGACGCAGGCGCTGGGCGAGGCCAACGGCGACCCTTATGCCGGCAAGAAGCTCTTCACCACCCAGTGCGGCAAGTGCCACACGCTGTTCGGCGCCGGCGGCAAGATCGGTCCTGATCTCACCTCGTTCAAGCGGACCGATCTGCCCAACATGCTGCTGGCCGTCGTCAATCCTTCCGCCGAAGTGCGCGAGGGGTTCGAGACCTTCACGGCCGTCACGACCGACGGTCGGGTGGCGACCGGCTTGCTGGTCGACCAGGATCAACAGGTGGTCGTGCTCCGCGGCGCCGACGGGCAGACCCTCTCGCTCGCGCGGTCCGATATCGAACAGCTCGAGCCCGCCAAAGTGTCGATCATGCCCGACGGCCTGGTCAACGACCTGTCGGAACAGCAGGTGCGCGACTTGTTCGCGTATTTGCGGAGCACGCAGCCGCTCAACAACTGACGGCGCCTGGACCGTCGCCGTAGACTGGAGCACGGTGCCGCGCGCACGCTCGATCCTTTCCGACAGGAGCTGGCCATGAAGATCCAAGTGGTGTTCTATTCGATGTTCGGGCATGTCCACCGCCTGGCCGAGGCGGTGGCCGCGGGGGCCCGCGACGTTGCGGGCGCCGAGGTCTCGCTGCTGCAGGTCGCCGAGTTGGTGCCCGACGCGGCGCTCGAACGGACCGGCGCCAAACAGGCGCGCGCTGCCTTCGCTGAGGTTCCCCTGGCCGATCCGCAGAAGCTGGGCGAGGCCGATGCGATTATCTTCGGCACGCCGACGCGCTTCGGCAACATGGCCGCGCAGATGCGGAACTTTCTCGACCAGACCGGCGGGCTGTGGGCCAAGGGAGCACTCATCGGCAAAGTCGGCAGCGTCTTCTGCTGCACCGGCACCCAGCATGGCGGGCAGGAAACGACGATCACCAGCTTCCACACTACGCTCCTGCATCACGGCATGATCATCGTCGGCGTTCCTTACTCGTGCCAGGAGCTGACCAACATGACCGAGATCACCGGCGGTTCGCCGTATGGAGCGAGCACGCTGGCCGGCGCCGATGGCTCGCGTTTGCCGAGCGAAAACGAGTTGGCAATCGCGCGGTTCCAGGGAAAGCACGTCGCGGAGATTACCGCGGCGCTGGTGGCGGGACGGAAGTAGTCGGACGCGCCAGAAACAGGGATGCGCCCACCCGAGCCGGGGACCTCAGGTCCCCGGAGCGGTCTCGCGTGTGGGCGCTCACCGCGGAAGAAAACTCCGGGGACGTTACGTCCCCGGTTCAGGAAATGCCTCGCCATCGCCGCGCAAGAAAATGAGAGGGAAGAACGACTGCGTCATGGCGCGGTCAACAGCCGTTCTTCCCCCTCGAGAGATGCCGATCGATGGATTCATTCCGCCCGGTGTTTAGGGCGGGCTCACACCGGCTCCATTCCGTCGACGAACCCCGTCAGCGTTCGGCAGCGGATCGGGTGCTGCAGCTTGCGGACCGCCTTGGCTTCGATCTGGCGGACGCGTTCGCGGGTGACGCTGAAGATTTTGCCGACTTCTTCCAGGGTGTAGGCGTAGCCGTCGGCCAGCCCGTACCGCAGCCGGAGGATTTCGCGTTCGCGATAGTTCAGCCCTTCGAGGACCTGTCCGATCATCTCCTTGAGGTGATCGCGGTTGATGTCCTGCAGGGGATCGACGTCGCGGACGTCCTCGAGAAACTCGCCGAACGAACTATCGTCGTGCTCGCCGACCGACTGGTCGAGCGAGAGGGGGTGACGCGTCATCTTGAGCACGCAGCGGGCTTCGTCGAGGTTGAGGCCCGTGGCTTCGGCCAGCTCTTCGATCGTCGGCTCGCGCCCCTCGTTCTGCAGGAAGTCGCGCGTCACGTTCCGGACGCGGCTCATCGTCTCGATCATGTGCACCGGCAGGCGGATCGTGCGGCTCTGGTCGGCGATCGCCCGCGTGATCGCCTGCCGAATCCACCACGTGGCGTAGGTCGAAAACTTGAAGCCGCGGGCGTGCTCGAACTTGTCGACCGCCCGCATCAGGCCGGTGTTCCCCTCCTGGATCAGGTCGAGGAAGCTCAGGCCACGGTTGCGATAGCGCTTGGCGATCGAGACGACCAACCGCAGGTTGGCGGCCGAGAGCTCGCGCTTGGCGACGTCGTATTCCTTTTGCAGCCGCGTAGTGTTCGCAGTGCGGCGGGCCAGCGTCGAACGGCTTTCGAGCGTGACCTTCATCAGGTACCGCAGCTCGCTGCGCAGCTTGGCGACCTGCTCGCGGGCGGCGGCATCGCGTTCGCCGGCCAGCTCGCCGATCTGCTCCTTGAGGCAGTTCATCCGCTCCGAAATCTCGGCCAGCTTATCCAACAGCGGTTGCAGCCGCTGCGTCCGCAGGCCCAGCTCTTCGACCAGCCGGACCGCCTTGTGGCGACGCAGCACCAGCCGGCGCCAGGCGGCCTTCCGCTCGGGCTTGGGGCGACTCTTGCTGATGGCGATGCGGAAGTCGCGACGATTGCAGCCCAACAGGTGGTCGATCGTGCGGAGATTCGGACCGAGCAGGCCGAGAACCTGCCGCTTTTCGGCGGCGTTGGTGACCGAAACTTCGACAGTGCGGTCGAGCCGCAGCTCGCCGTCGCGCACCTTGCGCAACAGGCTGGCCGCGCCTTGCAGCACAAAGTCGTTCGCCAGCATGCTGTGCCGAAACAGCGTCCGCGTCCGCTCAATCGAGCGCGCCGACTGAATCTCCTGCTCGCGGCTGAACAGCGGGATCTCGCCCATCTGCATCAGGTAGATGCGGACCGGGTCGTCGATCCGGGTGTCGCTCTCCGACAGCTCCGCCTCGTGTTGGGCATCGCCATACTCGTCGGCCAGGTCGGCGTCGGGCTGCGGAGCGCCCTCCTCGTCGAGCTCGGGCCCTTCGTCGCTGTCGAGTTCCTTGGCGGGCTCGTCATCGAAGATGTCGATCGCCTTCGGCTTCGGCTTGCTCGTGGGCTTCGAGTCACGCGGGTCGAGCTTGTTGCGTCCGACCGATTTACGAGACACTTTGGCCAATTGCGTTCCCCTTCCGTTAGTCGCGCTGGTTTCGCCTTGGGTTCTACCGAACCTGACTGTTCGGACCGAATCCAAAGCACGTCGGGTGCCAAGCTCCGTTTCCATCTCCTGCACAGCGCGCAGAACCTCAGCGCAGATAACCGTTTGCGATCAAATCCCAGGACCGAAACAGTCCAGTTCAGACCCGCCGGACGTCGCGATTTCTCGACGCCGACGTTGCCTGGCGAGGCGATTTCGCAACGCCTCGCCCGAGCCCTGTCGATGGCTCGCTCTCCCTGACTTCCGCCTCGGACGACCAGCGGTTTGACGCTGCCACGCCCAGTTTGTTCCCGGCACCCGTCAGCGGCTGTTCCGTCCGCTGGCCAGGGCCTGCTGATCCGCACCGCGCTCGCGCGGCCTTTCGCTTGCCTGCACTTCTCTCGTACCGACCCTGTCCGGTTTGGACTTTGATAGCGCCTATCCCAGGTGTGGGGGCGATGTCGAAGCCACGGTTCCTATACGTTGCAACGGTCGTGCCAGTTTGCCGTGGCAAAAAAAAACCAGGATTGAAGCTGAGCACCTATTTGGGCTTACGCCGCGAGAGCCCTGAAACGCCTCCCCAACAACCCCCCGCGTGTCGCCAAAAAGCAGCGTCCAGACCCCCGCGCCGTCTCAAGTTGGGAAATGAACCATCTCGAAATGGGAGCGCGTGAGACCGGTTCAGCGGACGAGAGAACCGGCAGGTTCGACCGTGGGCCTTTTGTAGCCGACCTCATTGAGGTCGGGCCCCTGCCGAACAGCGTTATCCCCACAAAAGATTGGCTGACGTCACTTACATCCAGATGGTAGACGCGGTGAGTTCAATAACCTTGAGGGCCTTACGTCCGAGATATTCACTGCTTTTGTGCTCGGCTTTAGTCGTGTCGAAACGCCACTAGATGAAGTAGTCCCTGCAAGCGATCTGCCGAGGTCACTGCCACCGCTACAGAGTACGCATGCTTTGTTGCACTCTTGTGTGGCTCCAATCCCCGCCGCTTTTCGCCCCGGGTTGGGCCGATTATCATGGCCGCTCCCCCCGTTCCGGCCCCCTGCCCCAGGCTATCCATGTCCACAGCTACCGCGTCGTCCCCCACATTGTCGGCCCTGGTTGCCCAGCTGCGCGCTGACGAACAGAAGCTCTATCTCGGCGGCGGCCGCAAGGCGATCGAGCGGCAGCATGAGAAAGGGCGCCTCACCGCTCGCGAGCGAATCGACAAGCTGATCGATCCCGGAACGTCGTTCTTCGAGCTCGGACTTTTCGCGGCCTGGGAGATGTACCAGGAGTGGGGAGGCGCTCCGAGCGCCGGCGTCGTCACCGGAGTGGGCACGGTCGCCGGGCGGCGACAGATGATCATCGCCAACGATGCCACGGTCAAAGCCGGCGCGTTCTTTCCGGCGACCGCCAAGAAGGTGCTCCGCGCCCAGCGGATTGCCATGCTGAACCGGCTGCCGCTCATTTACCTGGTCGACTCGGCGGGCGTCTTCCTGCCGCTGCAAGAGGACGTCTTTCCCGACGAGGACGACTTCGGCCGCATCTTCCGCAACAACGCCGTGATCTCGGCCACCGGCCTCGGACAGATCTCCGCCATCATGGGCAACTGCGTCGCCGGCGGCGGGTACCTGCCGGTCCTCTGCGACAAGCTGCTGATGACCGAAGGCTCGGGCCTCTACCTGGCCGGGCCGGCGCTGGTCCGCAGCGCCATCGGGCAGCGCGTGTCGCACGAGGATCTCGGCGGCGCCTCAATGCACGCCCAGATCAGCGGCACGATCGACTACCGCGACCCGACCGACGAGCTCTGCCTCGAGCGGCTCCGCCGGTTGGCCGCGAACGTGGCTCCCGACCCCGAGCTTCCCCCCGCGCCGTTCGCGCGGCGCGAGGCGACTTCGGCCGCCCGTCCGGGGACCGATCTCTACGACCTGGTCAGTCCCGACCCGCGCAAGGACTATGAGATCTTGCAGGTGCTGGATTGCATCGTCGATGCGGGAACGTTCGACGAGTTCAAGCCCGAGTTCGGCAAGTCGGTCGTCTGCGGGACGGCCCGGATCGGCGGCTTCCCGGTCGGGATCGTCGCCAATCAGCACCACCAGGTGAAGCCGGCCGAAGGCCCGCTGCAGTTCGGCGGCGTGCTCTACGTCGACAGCGCCGAGAAGGCCGCGCGGTTCGTCATGAACTGCAACCAGGACTGGCTGCCGATCATCTTTCTGCAGGACGTGAACGGCTTCATGGTGGGGCGCGACAGCGAGCACGAAGGGATCATCAAGGCGGGGGCCAAGCTCGTCAACGCGATCAGCAACAGCCGCGTTCCCAAGCTCACGATCCTCATCGGCGGATCCTTCGGAGCGGGCAACTACGCCCTTTGCGGCAAGGCCTTCGATCCGCGGATGATCTTAGCCTGGCCCATGGCTCGCTGCGCCGTGATGGGGGGTGACCAGGCGACGTCGACGCTCTTGGACGTCACGGTCAAGAGCCTCGAGCGGCAAGGGCATCACGTCGACGCGGCCGAATTGGCCGCCCTGCGCGACAAGGTCAAGGCGAGCTACGATCGCGAGATGGACGTCCGCTACGGCGCCGCCCGCGGCTGGGTCGACAAGATCATCGATCCGGCCGAGACGCGCGAGGTGCTGATCACGTCGCTGGAGATCGTGACGCGCCACGCCGAGATCGAGCCGCTCAAGTTGGGCGTGTTCCAGGTGTAATGCCAAACTCTCCGCTGACAGGTCGCCGATGAGCGCTCCGCTGGTCAAAGTTCAGGTCCACGCTCCCATGGCCACGATCACGCTCAACCGTCCCGCCAAGCGCAACGCCCTGAGCCGGGAGTTGCTGGCCGAGCTGGGGCAGGCCTTCTTCGACCTGCATCAGGAACGCCGCGTCCGCGCGGTGATCCTGACCGGGGCGGGGGGCGCTTTCTGCGCCGGCATGGACCTGGCCGAAATGCAGGCGACGCGCGCTGCACCCGACGCCTTCGCCCGCTGGCAGCAAGACGTCCTCGCCTATCGCGAGATCCTCGAGACGATGCTGCGGTTTCCTAAACCGATCCTGGCGGCCGTCTCGGGCCCGGCGCTGGCCGGCGGCGCGGGACTCGTCCTGGCCGCCGACATCGTGGTCGCGGCGCGCGACGCCACGTTCGGTCTCCCCGAGCCTCGGCGGGGATTGGTCGCTGGGATCGTCGCCCCCTTGTTGACCTTTCGCATCGG
>JAEUIK010000163.1 GCA_016793185.1 Planctomycetaceae bacterium
GATCGGCTGCGCCAGCAAGTGGCGCAGGTAGTCCCCCAGATCGGCCGAGGTCCAGAGCGAGTCGGCGTCGGGGGGCGAATCAATCATCGCCGCCAGCAAGCGGGGGCTTGTGTCATCCAGCTCGCGATGGGCCTCGGGAACCTCGGCTGCAGGAGCCGTCCCGTCGCTGCCTTGCCATTCGAGCGGTCCGGAGCGGTGTAGCGTTGTCAGCAGTTCGGCGACCAGATCCTCCGGCTGCTCGTCATCGGCCAGATAGCCGGCCGCGACTTGGGCGAAGATGCGATTGAAGGTGCGCTTGGCGGTCACGAGCGCGTTCGAGGCCTGGTCTGGGGACTCGAAGCCGAAGCGCCGCACCAGCTCGTCGTAGGGGGTGGGCTCGACGCCCTGTCGCGTGGGCTGCAGCAGCCGGCAGTCAAACACCTCCCAGATCGGCGCTCGCTGCTTGCCGGAGCATTCCTGTCTCATCCGGTCGAGCGTGTCGGTCAGCAAGGACCTGGCCCAAGCCACGTCAAAGGCGTTCGTCTCCGTGCCATCCAGGGGATCGGCCTTGAACTCGGCCGCAGGGGGCGGATCGCCCCTTAACTGGTCGATGACGTAGTTCTCCAGCGCGCGGACTAGGAGCGCGCGGAACTTGCCCTTGCTCGGATCCGCCCGATCGACCAAGCGCTTCTCCAGCAGCTTATCGGCAACAAAGCCCTGCAGCAGGTCGTTGACACGATGCTCGTCGAGCCACCGCTTGCGCAGCAGGTGGACCCGCAGGGCCGGGTAATACCGCTGCACGAGATCGGCGAGTGCTTGTCGCCCCGCGGTGCTTTGGGCCGACTGAGCCCGAAAGACCGCGGACCACTGGGTGGTATCGAATCGGCCTGCGTCCTGGCCGCGCGGGTCGTCCATCGGCGGATTGCCCCATTTCAGTGCTCGGTCCGGCGGGAAAGGACCGGACGGCAGAAAACTTCAAAGAATTTATCTCGGGCGGCGCAGGCCGGCCGTCAGGCCCTCGTTGTAAGGGGTGAGCAGCTCGGAAAGCAAACCTTGCTCGGTTCTCCCCAGACAACGAGGAATCCGGCCATGCACGCACGATTCATCACGGCTGTCACCTTCGGTCTCGCCATCGCCAGCACAATGACCTGCCTGGCCGCCGAGCCGGGCAAGCGGCAACCCGCTCGGCGAGTCAACGCCCGCCGGGCCACGCAGTCCTCAGGCGACTACACCCCTCCCCCGCTGCCGCAAACCACACTGCCCGCTCCGCCGGCCGTCGAGTCGGGCCCGGACTACCTGTGGGCCAGCACCGTCGCTCAGGGGTATCTCGACGGGCTGGCCCGTCTCGTTCGGGCCGAGGGGATCGCGACCTACGACATGGCCCTGGCGGCCATCAGCCTCGAGATCGCCCGTGATGCGGCCCTCCGCAACGAGCTGACGGCGCAAGGGGTTCGTCACGCTCTGAGACTGCGGGAGCGCGACTATCGCCGCGTGCTGCGGGGGCCACCGATCACCCACGAGCAAGCCACTAGGATCGCCCACAAGCGGGCACCCAAGCGATTGACCCCGGAGCAGATCGACTACAGCCGCGGTCGGATCAACTGGCCCGTCGTGCTACGAGCCAAACGGTTCGCCCGCGACCGCCAGCGACTGGAAGCGGCGCTCGCAGGAAACGCTCGCTATGCCAGCCAGGGCCCGCCTTGCGAAGAGGTGCAGACCGTGATCGAGCGGATGACCACGCAGCTGATCGCCCAGCAAAAGAGCCTGCCGACGAAGTCGTACTTGAACGCCCGGAACTTCCTGAAGGGCCTGGCGTGCGAGGTGCGGCTGGGAGGCTGAGGTAGCAAGACTGCGGCCTTTGTCGAGGTGACTTTGCCGAGGCGCAATATGAGTAATGACCTGCTCTGTAGAAACCCTGTGGTCGTCTGAGGATCATGATGTTTAGCGTGATCGCTCGCAACAGGATTTCTCGGCATTGGCTCCAGTAGCGTCGGGCACGTAGCGCAGAACCGAGGAGCCGTTTGAGCATGCTGTTGACGGTCTCGACCTGCCAACGCTGGCTATAGCGCGTCAGGTGCAGTCGCGCTTTCATCTGTCTTCGCCAGTAGCCGCTCGGCGGTTTGTGGGTCGGTCGGCCGATCAACGGCGGGATCAGTGATCGCACTCCACACCGCTCGCGCGCGAAGCGGTGATGGTGCTCGCCGTCGTAGCCGGCGTCGGCCGCCACAGCGGCAATTCGGATGCGTGCCTGGGCCTCGACCAGTGCCCGCTCGAAGTGTGGACCATCGGGACCGGGCCCCCACTCGGGCACGACCGCCAGAATCAAATGGGTCCGGGTATCGCAGAGTACGCCCGCTTTCGGAAAGCGCTGGTAGGTCGTGTGTTGCCAGTATTTCCCGGTGTTGGCGCGTCGTTTGACGTAGTAGCTGCTGGCGTGGCGCGTTTCCAGGCCGGTGCCGTCGAGCGCGGCCAGCGAGACGCGCCGCGGCAGGCGACCTTGCACCTGTGCCAGGCGAATCGTCTTGTCGAGATACGCTTGAGCGTGGCGGTTGAGGAGCAATCGCCGCGCTGCCTTCTGAAAGGTTGTGAAGTGCGGCACCTTGGCCAGGCCGATCGCCGACGCCAACTCGCCCGCATCTTGGAGCAAGCCCGTGAGCTTGCGATAATCGAGTTGCAAGAACTCCTTGAGCGCCAAGCAAGCAAAGAGCTGAGGCTGAGTAAAGTCATGGCGGCTGCACCGATGCGAATAGTCGGGCAGCACCAGCTGGCCCAGCAGATACGCATACTCCAACACCCGCCGAGGTGACTTCGTGGTCTTCATCTTCCCGTGCTACGCACAGGAACACGCTAGCGGGTTAAGCTGGCGCGACCGGGGTTTCTACAGAGCAGTAACGATCCGTTTGCTTTAGCCGCCGACGCGATAACCCTGCCCAGCTCGCTAGTGAACGCGTCTTCAGCCAGCCAGACTGCCTCAGGCTATTGCCACCGCGCGAAGCTACGCTGCTGACGACTTCTGACGCCGACGCCTAGTTCCCTCCTCCTACAACCCGAGGTCCCTTATGTCCCACATCGTCAACATCCAGACCGAGATCCGGGATCCGTTCGCCATCCAGGCCGCCTGCCGGCGGCTCCATCTGCCAGAACCGATTCACCGGACCGTCGAGCTCTACAGCGGTCAGGTGACCGGCTGGAGCGTCGAGCTGCCCGACTGGCGGTATCCGGTGGTCTGCCAGACCGAAACGGGCCAGCTCCAGTTCG
>JAEUIK010000186.1 GCA_016793185.1 Planctomycetaceae bacterium
GCTGCGACTGCTGCGCCTCGAGGTCCTGCTGCGCCTTTTCCAAGGCGGCGATCATTTCCTCGAGGCTGGCGATGATATCCTCCTCGAGCCCTTGCGTGATCGCGGCCACGTCGAACTCAGCCAACTTGGCGGCCACGCTCCGCATGTCGTCGCGGGTTTGCTCCAGGGCCTCGGGCATGGCCACGGCCGTTCCTTCCTCGCGCAACAGCGTGAGGGCTTTGTCCGCTTCGAGTGCGATCTGCGCTTCGCTCTTCGCGAGGCGGCTGGCTTCGATCTCGCTCCCTCGGCCGCGGCTCTCGGCCGGCAGCCGATCCAGCCGGATCGTCCCTTCGTAGACCTCGACTTGCAGCTCGAGCATCTTGCGGAAGCGGGCCTCGAGCATCGCCAAAATGCGCGCCATCTCTTCTTCGCGCATCTGGCGGAGAATCTTCTCGAGCTCGGCCTTGGCCGCTTCGAGCTCGCGGAGCGCCTCCTCTTGCTTCTCGACGGCTTCTTCGCGGAGCGCCTTTTCGAGCTTTTCCTGTGCGTCCTTCATACGCTGCTGCGCGGCGGCGACTCGCTTCTGCGCGTCACTTTCTGGCGGGGGCGGCTGCTGTGGCCCCGATTCGCCCGGCTCGCTCTCGCCTTCACCGGGCGACCCGGGAGGCGATTCCCCTCCCTGCTGGCCCGGCTTTCCAGATGATTCGGAGGGTTTCGCGTCGCTCGGCTCGCCGGGCTTTCCCGACTCGCTCGACTCCGGTTTGCCTTCGTCGGAAGGCTTCTCGTCGGTCCCTTTTTCGTCGCCCGACTTGCTGGCGTCGTCCTTCGGCTTGTCGTCCTTCGGCTTGTCGTCGCCCGGTTTCTCGGCGCCCGACTCACCCTCGCCCGGTTTCCCTTCGGCCGGCTGGCCTTCACCGGGCTTTCCCTCAGACGGTTTTCCGTCCGCGGGCTGGCCTTGTTGCGCATCCCCTTCGCGCTCGGATTCGGGCTTCTTGCCGTCAGGAGATTCGCCTTGAGCCTGCGCCTCGTCGTCGGACATTTGCTTGCCGAGCTGCTCGGTGCGCTCGGCGAGCTTTCCCTGACGCTGGGCCAACGGGTCGGTCTGGCCGCCGCGACTGGTTTGCGCCTGGACTCCCTGTTGATCCTTGATCAGCTTGTTGACTTCCTTCAGGTAACCGCGGATGCGCTCTTGTTCGGACTTGAGCCGCTCGGCGCGGTCCTCGCTGAGCAGCAAGTCGAGCAAGCCCTTGAGGTCCTGGACGACGTCATTCTGGTTGTTGACGGCGCCGGTCAGCCGATCGCCGCCGAGGAGCTCAATGATCCGCTCGAATTGCATTCCCACGAGTCGTTCCTTGCTGCGGGCGACCGTTTGCCGCAAGAGCGCCGCGCGGGTGGGGTCCTCGGCCGCCGTGAGTTCGGCCATTCGCAGCAAGAGTTCTTCGAACTTGCGATAGCGCTCGGCGATCTGCTCCTGCTCGAGCGACAGCTTGGCGGCCGCCTCCTTCGAGTCGACGGGCGCACCTGCCGGAGGTGCTTCCGACGGCGCTGGGGGCGCGGCCGGCTGTGCGGCGGCGGGCGGGTCAGTTTCCGCCGCGGGGGAGGCTGGCTGCCCGGCGTTGGCGGGCGGGGCTTCGGCCGCCGGAGCGGGTGCGGCCGGAGGCTGGGCCCCGGCCACGACCGCCAGCCAAAGCCAGCAGCAGGCGAACAGCAGGGCCGAAAGTGCTCGTGGTCGGGCCATCAAATTCCTCGCCTCGTCACCCATCCATCATGATCGTCGGCCGGCCGAAAGGCCAGCCAAGTTTGCTATTCCAGCAGCTCACGCAACTTGGCTTTGCGGGAATCCTTGGTTTTTTCGTTCAAACCCTCTTGCGAGTCGATAATCGAGCGGAGCAGGTCGACCACTTCGTTAAAGGTCTCCAGCTCGAGCATCTTGCTCAGCACCAGCTGCATCTCCGACAACATCGCGTCGAGCTGCGCCTCGGACGCGGCCAGCGTGGTCTCGCGCGCTTGCGCGTCGGGGAGGCCTTGCTGCAGTTCGGTGAGCCGCTGTTCGAGTTGGCTGAAGCCCGCCGTGGCCAGCTGTCGCAGCGGATCGGCGATCCCTTGCTTGAGCCGCGACTTGAGTTCCTCGGTATCCACGCGGTTGTTGACCAGCTCGTCGTGGATGTCGTCGAAGGCTACGGCCACGCCCAGCGTCTCGTCGGCGTTCTTGCGGCTGTTCTGCAGGATCTGCTCGACCCGCAGTCGATCGCGGACCAGGGCCCGCTCGGCCAGCACTTCGGGCGAGGCGGGGGCGTCGTCCGGCGCCTCTGCCGCGTCGTCGGCCTCTGCAGGCGGAGCGACTGCGCCGGCCTCGCCCGGGGCGGGCGTCGGACGGGGCCGGAGTCGTGCCAGGGAATCGCGGGATTCGGCTACCTCGCCGAGGAGCTGTTCGAACCGGCGGCGCAGGTTCAGTTCGCGCGCTTCGAGCAGTGAGCGGAGCTCCTCGCCAGTCACGATGTCGAGTTGGAAAGGCGAGCTCGCCCCCGTTTGCGGTCCGGCCGGAGCCGAGGACTTGCCCCCTGCGCCCGTCAACTCGGGCAGCTCGAAAGTGTCTTGCGCCTTGAGGGTCAGCGTGGCTTTTTGCCCCGGGTTCAGGCCGCGCAGCCGGACGTCAAAGGCCTCGTCGACCGGCAACTCGGTCGTGGCGCGCGGAGCGCGCGCCAGGTCCTGCACGACCGGCTCCTGTCCTTCGACGGCGAACTCGAACCAGGTGCGCGCGATGCCGTAGTCGTCCTTCATCGCGCCGATGATCGGCAACTGAGCTTGCGGCGTGATCGCGGAGCCGATGCCCCGTAGTCGGACTTCGAGTTGCGGCACTTCATCGGCGACGGCGCCGATGGTCAGGCGATTGGGCTCGCGATTGCGGATGTTGTCGGTATCGAGCAGCGAGATCAGCAGCGTCCGGTCGGCGGTGAGCATCCCCAGGTCGTACGTGAACTCGCGCGGCGACTCTCCCGCGGCGGGTCGGATGGCGGTCGCCTTGCTGGCCTGCTGGTCCCCGGCCGGATCCGGGGCGCTGCTCCCGTCGGCGATCGTCAACTCGGTCATCGGCTTATTGGTCGTGAACTGGACGCGCACCTTGGTGCCGCGGGGGATCTGCATGGCGCCCGTCACGGCGATGTCGCGTGGCTCGCGACGCATGTAGGCGGGATATTCGCAATGGAGCGTCAGCCCGGTGACGGTCGGGCTGTCGACGACTTCGATCCGCAGCCCCCGGTGGCGATCGTCGCCGCCGATGACGTCGAAGGTCAGGGGCGCCAGGATCCCCTGGAAACTGTGCGTGAACGACTGGTACGGGTCGCGACCGGGGACCGCCTTGCCGCGCTGGACCATGGTGGCCCGGCCCCGTAGTCCTTCGGCCGAGCGATACTGCACGCGGACCGATTGCGGGACGCGCATCGCGGTGTCGGCCTTGACGGTCAGTTCGACGTCGCTCCCGCGCGCGACCTTGATCGATCCCCCCTCGAATCCCTCGATGACCAGGCGCGTCTTGCGCGGCCAGGGGTCATTCGAGAAGGTCAGCACGCGGCGGGCCCAGGTCTCGACGGCCTCGGCGTCGAAGAGGGCGAACCCCAGGGCCGAGATCCCGAGCGCCACCGCCGCCAGCACGTTGCGCACCAGCGGCGCGGGATTGAACAATTGATCCAGATCAAGATCGTCGACGCGCGTCAGGGCTTCGGCCGCCGCGGCCGAAACCATCTGCCGTTCGGAGGGAGTGGCCGCCGAGTCGGGGGCGGCAAACTCCACCGCGGTCAGCAGACTGTCGCCCAGGAGCGGAAACTTCCGTTCCAGCAGGAGCGCCAGGCTCCGATCGGTCAGCGCGACACGGAGGCGATCGAACAGCAGGTGAAATCCGACCCAGCCGGCGCCGCCGCCGACAATGACCAGCAGCGCCACGCGGACGAGCACCGGCGGTTCGAAGAACCAGTCGAACACCAGGGTGAGCCAGAAGGCGGCCAGCAGAAATGCGACGATCGCCGCCAGACCTTCCGCCCACAGATAACGCCGGATGCGCTGCCGGACGGTGTCCAGCAGGCGGCGAATCGGCGCCGCCAGCGGAGCTGGGGGGGCGGTCGACGTCAGGTTGTCCTCGGCGATTGCCACGCTCAGATTCTCTTGCGAATTCGGATGTCGATTTAGTCGTCGGCGGGATCCGCTTCGTTCCACACGGATGCCAGGTCAGGCCAGCTTCAGCAGTCTCCGCGTTAACCATTCGATCGCCAACAGCCCGCACAGGCCCAACATCACATAGGCGTTATCCCACAGTGGGACCGGGGCTTCCGAGACGGGAATGATCAGGCTGCGATCGCGCAACTCGGCGGCCAGCGAGCGCGGGGCATTGACGCCCAACAGGGCCTCCATCCCCAGGTAGTACTGGCCCCCGGTATCGCGGGCGATCTGGCTCAAGAGCGGATCGTTTCGTTGCGGGTTCTCGCGTTCGAGATCGGGCACGCGCACCTGGATGCGCCGCGTGAGCCGCTCGGCGTCGCTGTCGGGCACGGCCAGTTCGAGCCGGCAGACGCCTTCCTGGCGAACGGCAAACTGCCCTCCGAACGTGCCCGCCCGGGTAGGGTCGGGCGTGAGCTTGACGTTCTGCAGCGTGCCATCGGGCTGGTAGACCTCCAGCGCGACGCTGTTGGCCTGCAGCGGCTCGAGCTGGCTGTCGAACAATTGCGCGCGGACGGCGACGGTTTGGCCCAGGAAGTAGCGGTCGCGCTCGACGAGCAGCACGCCCCGGCTGGAGCCGCGGAGCAGCCGGCCTTGCGAGACATAGCGGAGGAGCTTGGTGTAGAACTCGTCAAACTCGTTGGGGTCGACGGCGCGGAGCCGCCACATCTCGCCCGACCCCATGTAGAACACGCGTCCCGAACCGTAGAACTGGCCGGCAAAATAGATTGGCGGCTCGCCGCCGACGGCGGCGCGGGGATCGGAGTAGCGCGCGTAGACGACCGCACCTGGTTTCGGACCGCGAATCGCATAGTAGCCGTACACGCCAGGGAAGCTGGTCCACGCGGCCTGGCTGGCCGACGCGGATTCGCCGAGCCAGAGGAACTCAGCCTCGAGCCCTTCGCGTGTGAACTCGAGCGGCCAGGCGTTCTTGGCGCCGAAACGCCCGTCATCCATCACCGAAAAACGCCGGTTGAACTCGACGGGATAGAGGTCGCGGAGCTTCGCGAGCCGATCGTCCTGGAGCCACAGGTGCGTGTGGATC
>JAEUIK010000225.1 GCA_016793185.1 Planctomycetaceae bacterium
AATCGCCAGAGCAGGCGAACTGAAAACCGCCAGGAGCAGAGCACCGGCGGAAAGAATGCTTGTCAGCTGCAGACAACGCTTCGCAGCGTTGGAGCGAGTACGTGTTTCAAGCATCACTAGCGGCCCTCCCTAAATACGATCCGATGTATTTCTTGTTGCTAGCGAATAGTCTTGGCGATTGGAACGATGTGGGTGAGTGTTTGCCCGCCCCCAACGCGGCCACTTGCGTGGTCGCCTTGCTATCACCTGGAAATTCACTCTTCGCGTAGGTTATCGAGCCCCCCGAGGGCAGTCAACGATAAAGCAATAAAAATTGTAAGAATTCCTAGAACCGGAACCGACGGGCTCAAGCCCCAATTGCTCCCCCCGTCACCCTGCCTCGGACGTCCCCTGTCCGTACGGCTGCCGCCCGACCGCAGAGGGCGTTGGCTCCCGTGTTTACTCCAATTCGCCGAGCCAGACGCGGATTTCGTTCTCGTATTCGCTGGCCAGATCCCCCTTGATCAGTTGGCGTTGGAAGCTGGCTGCCCCTTCCTTGACCAGGTCGGCCGCCTCGGCGCTGGGGAATCGCCGCATCGGGTCGGCCGCGATCAGCCCCCGGCAGAGGTTCATCAGGAGCTCGTTGCAAACGACTTCCTGGGGCAGCAGATGCGGCAGGCGGTGCCAGAGGTTCCGCTTGGCCTCGAGCAGCTCCCGGTACGACTCCATGCCGGCGAAGGGGGAGACCCCGGCGAGCATTTCAATCAGCACATAGCCCAGGCTGGCCAGATCCGAGCGTGGCGACGCGTCGGCCCCTTCCAGGACCTCCGGCGCGGCATAGGCCGGCGTGCAACTCCGCCGCGCGGGGGCATGGGCCATCTCGCAGGCGGCCCCGATATCGATGATTTTCGCGTTGCCTGTCCGCTTGAGCATGATGTTCGAGGGCTTCAGATCGGCGTGCAGGATCCCCTGCCGATGCAGCGCGGCCAGGGCCGCCAGGCAATCGCGCAGCACGGCGATGGCGATGCCCGGCTTGAGCCGGGGTTGTTGCGGGCCGGCGGTAACGATGACGTTGTTCAGGTAGTCCCAGCGGCGGTTGCTCACCCGGTCGCGGACCCGCGCCAGCATGTCGGGCGTGAGCAGCCGGCTCAGGTCGTAACCGTCGATCCACTCCATCTCCATCAAGCGGATCCGGTTCCGGTCGACGAAATTATGGACGTCGATCAGGTTGTCTTGCTGGATCTGGGCCACCCGTGCGGCGACGGCGGCAATGCGGGCCATCGCCTCCTCGTAGCAGCGGGCGTCTTCGAAGCGCTCGGGTGAAAAGACCTTGATCGCCACGGGCAGGGTGAAGTTATCGGCTCCGCGCCGCTCGCTCAGAAACACGATCCCCTGCCCCCCCGATCCGAGCAAGCGCGTGAGGCGATGGTGGACCGTCCAGCTGGGGCGCTGCTCCTCGAGGCTCGCGTTGTATTGCGAGAGCAGGACGTCGCAGCAGCGGGTCGGCGCTGCGCCGTCGAGCATCGCGGTGGGGCTCTCCTGTTGATACGTCGTGAAGTTCATGCTTCCCTTCCGCCGTCGCTGAATGATCTCGAGGAAGAATGATTATGCCGTCGCGCACCCATCTTAGGCGGGGGCCAGCAATCGCGTCCAGGTCGAAGGCCTGCCAGACGGGAGTTGCGCCCAGCGGAGCGCGAAACCCCGTTTTGCACCCGTGCTAGCTTGTCGCGAAACCGCCGATCGGGGACGCGCCTGCCGCGGCGCGCGAGCACAACAGCCGCGGCAGATACCGGCCGCACGCGCGGCTGCTGGCCTAATTGCCGGTCGGCGTACGGATAGGAAAGCCCAGCCGCTTGTCGACCAGGTTTCGCAGCGGTTCGCCCGCGTGGTAGCGGCGCAGGTTCTCGCAAAAGAAGTCCGTCATGTTGTCGATCCGCCGCGCGCTTTGCCCCGCCACATGCGGAGTAATCAGGCAGTTCGGGAGCGCCCAGAGCCGGCTCGACGAGGGGAGCGGTTCGACTTCGGTGACGTCCAGCGCCGCACCGGCCAGGTGTCCCGATTCGAGCGCGTCGGCCAGGGCTTCCTCGACCACCAACGGGCCGCGCGCCACGTTCACCAGCAGACTGCCCGGGCGGAGCTGCGCGAGTTCGGCTCGCCCGATCATTCCGCGCGTGTGTTCGGTCAAAGGCGCGCACAGGAAGAGGATCTCGACCTGGCCGAGCAGCTCGGGCAGGCGCTCGGGCGGCCAGAGCGCCTCGACGTGCGCCGGACGGTCGACGGGATACCAATCCGTCGCCAGGATCCGGACGCGGTAGGGGGTCAGTACTTCGGCGAGACGGCGGCCGACGCCCCCCAGCCCCACGATTCCGATCGTGCTGTGATGGAGGTCGCGAGTGGGGCGGCGAATGAACTCGCGCCGCTGCTGGGCGCGGAAAAACGTTGGCAAATCGCGGCACAGGGCTCCGGTCAGGGCCAGCGCGTGCTCCG
The DNA here is from genome assembly GCA_016793185.1 of Planctomycetaceae bacterium. GTDB lineage: Bacteria > Planctomycetota > Planctomycetia > Pirellulales > JAEUIK01 > JAEUIK01. The sequence continues at coordinate 2,467 of JAEUIK010000225.1, forward strand.
CGACCTGGTCGGCCAGCACGCCCGAGGCGCTGGTGACCGTGATGCTCGACTCGACGACCGCCGGCACCAGGCAGTGATCGAGCCCTGCGGCCGACGATTGAATCCACTGCAAACGCCGCTGGCTGACGACCGCCGGCCAATCGACGGGGACTTTTGCGTGACCGCAGAAAATGTCGGCTGCGAGTAGTTCTCGGGCGACGCCTTCCTGCCCGGCGTTGACGATCTCAGCGTGGGGCGCAGCGGCGGCGATCTGTGCGAGGTGCTTCGCCTCGACCGGATAACAAAGGACTATGCGCATCGGGATTCAGCGTGCTCGATGACTACGGGAGCCGACGGTCGATCGCCGGCCGGCGGGAAGAATGGATAACGTCTCGCGCCCCTCGAGCGACCCCCCGGGCGGCCGGCAAGTTCGCCATTCTGATCGAATCGTGCCGGCTCACAAGGGGGCCCGCGTCGCGTGCCGACGGCCGCGCCGGGGGCGTGCCCTGGCGGGGCGATCCGGCTATGCTGGGGCTGCGCGCGGAGTCGAAAAATGCTGCGAGAGCGGCGGGCCCGCGCCGCACCATCCCTGGGGCGAAGGAATTCGGCTGATGCCGCTGCATCTTCCCGCGGTTTCGCGACGGACGTTTCTCGCCGGCTCGCTGGCCGCTGGAGCGGGCTGGATTGTGCTCGACAGCCGCGACGCTGCCCGTGGCGACGACGCCGAGCGGAACCACCGCTGGGCACTCTTCTCCGATACGCATATCAACGCCGACTCTGCCGCGCGGCAGGGGACGACGAACATGTTTCAGAACTTTCAGCAGGCGACGCGCGATCTGCTGGCGAGCCGGCCGTTGCCGGCCGGGATGATTCTCAGCGGCGATTGCGCCCACCGCGATGGGCAGGTCGGCGATTACGCGCAATTGCGGCAGTTGCTGCAGCCGATTACCGCCGGGGGCGTGCCTTGCCATTTGCTGCTCGGCAACCATGACCATCGCCAGCGGTTTCGCGCGGAGCTCGCCGGCCAGCTTGCCGCCCCGCCCCTCTTGGCCGACAAGCACGTGGCGGTGGTCCGCGCGGAGCGTGCCAATTGGTTTCTGCTCGATTCGTTGCGCGAAACTTCCGAAACCGCCGGCGCCTTGGGCGAGAAACAGATCGCCTGGCTGGCCGAGGCGCTCGACGCCCATGCTGACAAGCCGGCGATCATCGTCGGGCACCATCATCCCGTGATCGCCGGCGTGCCGGGACTCGCCGACACCGACGCACTGTTCGAGGTGCTGGCCCCGCGCAAGCACGTGAAGGCGTACTTGTTTGGACATACGCATTACTGGAAGGTCTACAAGCGGGGGGATATTCACCTGGTGAATCTGCCGCCCGTGGCGTATCCGTTCCAGGAACGAGCGCCCAGCGGCTGGGTCCGCGTCGAGCTCCTGCCGGAGGGGGCCCGATTGGAATTGGTGTCGTTGGACGACCGGCATCCGGCGCACGGGCAGGTCGTCGAACTGAGCTGGCGCGCGGCCTAGGCGACGACGATTCACGCAATCTTCGTGGCGAACCTGTCGCTTCGGCTGAGTGTCCCGTTCTGAGGCGCGCACCCGCCACGCTGGCCCGAACTAGAAGACAGCCCCTGCCAGGGATGGTTCACGCGATGAAAAACTTCTGGAAAGACTTCTGGCATCGACCGGCCGGGGCGCACGAGGTGCTCGCGCTGGCGATTCCGTTGGTGATTTCGATGTCCTCCTGGACATTGATGCACTTCATCGACCGGTTGTTCCTGCTGTGGCACAGCGAGCGGGCGCTGGCCGCCGCGCTGCCAGCCGGCATGCTCAGCTTTGCCATCGAGAGTTTCTTCCTGGGCATCGCCATGTACGTGAATACGTTCGTGGCGCAATACTACGGCGCGGATCGGCCCGAGCGCATCGGTTTGGCGGTATGGCAGGGCGTCTGGCTGGCGTTGATTTCCTTGCCGCTGATGCTGCTGATGATTCCGGTGGCGCCGTTTGCGTTCGCCCTGATCGGCCACGAGCCGGAAATCCAGCGCGAGGAGGTGATCTACTTCCAGGTGCTGGCCTACGGCGGCGGTGCGATGGTGATCTCGGCCGCCACGAGCGCGTTCTTCACCGGCCGCGGCAAGGTGAAGATTGTGGCGATTGTCGACACCCTCTCCGCGCTGACCAATATCGTGCTGGACTACCTCTGGATCTTCGGCTACGGAGGGTTTCCCGAATGGGGAATCGCCGGCGCCGCCTGGGCGACGGTCGTGGCCCTCTGGCTCAAAACGATCATCTACGTGGCGCTGATCTTTCAGCACAAGTATCGCCAGAAATACGGCATCGTCTCGGGCATGCGCTTCGATCGCGAGTTGTTCGCGCGGCTTGTGAAGTACGGCTTTCCCAGCGGCGCGCAAATGCTGCTCGAGGTAGGCGCCTTCACGGGCTTCATCATGATGGTCGGCAAGCTGGGGCAGCGCGAACTGGCGGCCACCGGCCTGGCCTTTAACGTCAATACCGTCGCCTTTATCCCGATGATGGGGGTGGGCGTGGCGGTGGCCACGCTTGTCGGCCAGCGCTTGGGGGAGAACCGCGCCGACCTGGCCACGCGCGGCGCCTGGACGGCGTTCTATCTGGCCAGCATCTACATGGCCGTGATGGCGTTTGCTTACTTCTTCACGCCCGAACTGTTCCTCCTGCCGCATACGGCCGGCGCGACTCCGGCGCAATTGCTGGAGATCGAGCAACTGCGGGATCTGGTGTTCGTGCTGCTGCGCTTCGTGGCGCTCTACTGCTTCTTCGACATGATGAACGCGGTCTTCGTCGGCGCGCTCAAAGGGGCCGGCGACACGCGCTTCATCCTGTTCACCACGCTCTTTTCCGCTTCGCTGCCGGTCATTGTCACGAAGATCGGACTGCAACTCGGCGGCGGCCTCTATTT
>JAEUIK010000237.1 GCA_016793185.1 Planctomycetaceae bacterium
TTGCCGCCGCAGCAAGTCCCGCCACCGCCGCTCCTTCCCCGCATCCCGCTTGTTCGCCATCGACCACCTCCGATTTCGAGATGGCCAAAGCATGACCGGCTACGCCGAGAGAAAGAAGCTGTGCTCGGCGGAACGGACACAGGACTTCTGCCGTGAGACGATCCGCTGCGAGTTTGTTGCGATGTCCGCGCCTCTCGGGTTGGCTGGCTGCCGTGGCCCTCGTGCTGGGGGCTTCGCCGGCGTGGGGGCAGCAGTCGCCGCGCCCGGCGACCGCTCCGCGTCCGGCGCCGCCACGGAGCGTCACGCGCGTGGCCGAGAACCAGCCGGCAGTGCCCCCCTCGGCCGGTCGCGACGAGTCCGGCACCGCGGCGAGCGGGCATCCGCTGGAGCCGGCCGTCGAGCTGGCTCGTCGCGCGGCGGGTCGCCTGCAGGAAGTCCGCGACTACACCTGCGTACTCGTCAAACGCGAACGCATCGACGGCGAGCTCACCCCCTACGAATCGCTCTTTCTCAAGATTCGACACGAACCCTTCAGCGTTTATATCCATTGCCTCGGGCCGACGAAGCCCAAGGGGCAAGAGGCGATTTACGTGGCGGGCCGAAACAACAACCAGGTGCTGGCGCACAGCACCGGTCTCAAGAAACTGGCCGGCACCTTGACGCTCGAGCCGACCAGCGCGCGGATGATGGAAGGGAATCTGTATCCGCTGACCAACATCGGCATCCTGAATATGACCAACCGGCTCCTGACGCGCGAGACGGAAGAGATGGCTTTCGGCGAGTGCACGGTCAACTACTATCAGGGGGCCAAGGTCGATGGGCGCCCCTGCACCTGCGTCGAGATCGTCCATCCGGTTCCGCGCAAGAACTTCAAATTCCATCGGACGCGCGTCTTCTACGACAACGAATGGCAGTTTCCCGTCCGCACCGAGAATTGCGGCTGGCCTGCCCGCGTCGGCGATCTGCCTCCCGTGATGGAGGAATACACCTATCAGCAGGTGCGGCTCAATCCGGGGCTCACGGACCTCGACTTCGACACCCGCAATCCGAGCTACGGCTACGAGTAGTCGCGTCGGCCGCGGCGAGCAGGGGGGCGGCTGCCTATTGCGTGCTCTGCAAGAATCGCCGCACTGCGTGGGGCGTGTGCCGCCCGATCCTGGCATGCAACTGCATCCGCCAGGAGAGCAGCGAAGAGTGCTTCAGGATCACCTGCTCCGAATACAGGCCGTCGATGTCGCGCGGCGCCACGTCCCGCGACCGATACAGCTTCTCGGTCGAGCGAATGCGACAGGCGAAGGGGACGCGTGTCTCCCCCAGCAGCCGCGAATCGACGACGACGAACGACTGCGCACAGCCGCGCGTCAGGTGCGCGCGAATTGCCAGGTGATTCGCGGCAAACCGCGGCACATCCGAGATGTAGTGGACGTACCAGTGCGACAGCCAGCCCTGGGCGATGCACGAGGCCACGAGATAGCAGCTCTGGCCGGCCGTGCGCACCAGCAAATGCCGGCAATCCAGGCTGCGGTGGTCCTCGTAAATCCGCAGGTCGGCCGGCGACAGCTCCCCCCGATAGTGTTCGGCGGGCTCGGTTAACTCTTGGATCGTGACGTCCCTCGAATGCCTTCGCCAGGGCGAGGGGGGCAGCACTGTCGCCGAGCGATCGAGCCGGCTGAAGCCGAGCCGGGTCATGATCGGAATGATCTCATGGCTCGGCGTCAGGTCGGTGCAGGTGACGTCGCTCAATCCCTGAATCGGGCGCAGGAGCAGCAGGCCCTTGCCCCGATACTCGGGCTTGACGCGCCAACTGTGCAAATTGCAGAAGGTCCGCTCGTGACCGTTGATCTGCCGCTGGCTGAAAATCGTCCCCAGCATGCCGACGATCCGTCCGCCGTCGGTCAGGACGTAGCCGCCGTCGTCGCCGCTCGTGGCCGGATTGATGAACGCCCGCCGCCACGACTCCTCGCCGATCGCCGGATTCCAATCCCGCAGCATCTCTTGGTAGAGATCGGGAAAGAGGTCGGGCGTGATTTTCGCAAGTGCGACGGGCATGGGAGCGTACGGGCCTGCTAAGCGTGTGCGTCGTGGGGCTCCGACAGAATCTGGTCGGCCAGAAAATCCTCGTCGTTGCCGCGGCGGCGAATGAGTCGGTCGCGTCCCTCCGCGACCAACACCTCCGGCGGGGCCGCGTGGCTCAAGAATCCCAAGGGGCTGGCGGTGCGCGCGTAAGCCCCCGCCTGGAACACGCCAATCAGATCCCCCACCTCGATCGGCGGCAGCGACGCGCTCCGCGCCAGGGTGTCGAGCGGCGTGCAGAGCGGTCCGACGATGTCGACGACCTGGCTCTCCGGCTGCCCGAGCTTGTTGATCACGGCCAGGGGAAAATTGCGCTTGATGGTCTGTCCCAGGTTGCCCGACGCGGCCAGGTGATGATGCATGCCCCCGTCGGTGACGACGAACGTCTTGCCGCGCGAGGTCTTGAGATCCGTGACGCGGCTCACGTACACGCCGGCTTCGGCCACGAGAAAGCGTCCGGGCTCGAGCACGAACCGGACGTCGCGGAGCACGGGATCTGCGGCGATGTCCTCCGACATCCGCGCCAATCCCTCCTGCAGTCGCGCGAGGTCGAGAGGCTTCTCGTGGGGAAAGTAGGGGACCCCCAGGCCGCCGCCAAAGTCGATCGTCGTCAGCGGTCCGCGCAGCCGCGGCGCGATGCGCCGCGCCAGCTCGAGCGCCGCCTGGTACTGCGCCAGCAGCAGCTCCGGATCGAGAATCTGCGTGCCGACGTAGAGGTGCAAGCCGGCGAGCGCGAGCCAGGGGGACTCGGCGGCGAACGCGACGACTTCGTCCAGTTGGTCCTCATCCACGCCAAAGGGGGCGGGCTTCCCCCCCATCCGCATGCCCCCCCCGGCGACGTCGGCGGCGGGGTTCACGCGCAGCGCGATGTGGGCCGTCGTGCGGCGCTGGTGCGCCAGCCGCGCCAGGCGTCGAGCTTCGGGCAGCGATTCGACGTGGATCTCGCCGAGGTCGTGGTCCAGCGCCGCCGCGAGATCCGCATCGGTCTTGCCTGGCCCGGCGAAGAAGATCCGCGCCGGCGCGCAGCCGGCCTGCAGGGCCTGGTACAGTTCGCCGCGCGACGCGATCTCGAGGCCGCACCCCTGGGCGACGAAATACCGCAGAAACGCCTGATTCGGATTGGCTTTCACCGAGTAGAAGACGTCGAAGCGCTCGGGCAGCGCCGCCCGGAGCAGGTGCAACTGCCGCGCGATGGCCGCCTGGTCGTAGATGAACAGCGGCGTACCGTGCCGCGCCGCGATCTCGGCGACGGACAGGCCGCCGATCGCCAGCTGCCCCTCGACCGACGCGAAATGCCGATCGACGAGACCGGCAACATGGTTCAGCTTGCCGGCTGGAGGTTGCTCGATGGTCGGGGGGGCGGTGTCTGGCATGATTCCAGCGGGCAGGAGTTAGTCTGGCGAACTCGCGACTTGCGCCGGCGCCCGGCGATGCAGGCTGGGGTAGTCGATCTTGCCGCTCGACGTCTTGGGCAACTCGTCGACTACCTCCACGACCTTCGGGATCATGTAGCGCGGCACATGCGCGGCGACGTCCTCGAGCAGGGCGTCGACGTCGATCGACGCGCCTTCGCGTGCGACCACGAACGCCTTGATCTGCTGCCCCAGCATCTCGTCCGGGAGACCGATCACGCCCGCCTCGCGGATGCGTCCCGTGCGGCACAGGGCGCTTTCGACCTCGGTCGGGCTGATGCGAAAACCAGACGACTTGATCAAGTTGTCGCGGCGGCCCACGAAGTACAGAAAGCCGTCCTCGTCCATCCGCACCAGGTCGCCCGAGTAGCAGACCCGTTCGGCATCGCCGACGCTGGGAGGGGCGAAGGGGTTCGGACGGAGCACGCGCGCGGTGAGTTCCGGATGGCCCCAGTATCCCATCGAGACGGTGGGACCGCGATGGACCAGCTCGCCGACCTCGCCCGGCGCGCAGCGCTGTCCCTGCTCGTTAACCACCATGATCTCGGTGTTGGGGATCGCTTTGCCCATCGAGCCGGGGCGGCGATCGAGTTCGGCCGGCGGGAGGTAGGTCGAGCGAAACGCCTCGGTCAGGCCGTACATCAACACGACGTCGGTGCCGGGCAGCAGCTCGCGGAGCCTGGCCAAGGTTCCAACGGGCATCGCCCCGCCGGTATTCGTGATGTACCGCAAGTGCGGCAGCTCGCGGAGATGCAGTTTTCCGCTGGGCTGCACCAGCAAGTTCCAGAGCGGCGGCACTCCCGCCAGGCCGGTGATCCGCTCCTGCGCCAGCTTGGCGGTGATCTCACCGGGAAAGAGGAACTTCATGATCACGCACGTTCCGCCTTGCTGCACGGCGGTGGTGAGCTGATTCAGGCCCGCGTCGAAGCTGAACGGCAAGACGGCCAGGATCCG
>JAEUIK010000268.1 GCA_016793185.1 Planctomycetaceae bacterium
CGAGCCTGTCGCTCAGCACCAGTCCGGTCCTGGCCGGCAATGCCCTCACCAGTTCTTCGTACGTCGGTCCGGCCGGGACGGTTGCTCAGCCGATCATCCGCAAACGCGCGGCGCGGACCTCGGCGGCGAGCGTTGCTCCAACCCCGGCGCGAGCGCCGTTGCGCGAGGCGGCCGCGTGGCAGCCTCCCCCGACGACCAGCCCGTTCTTGAACCTCTTCCGGCCGGAGGCATCGCCGATCTTCAACTACTACACGCTGGTGCGGCCGCAGCTCGAGCAGGAGCGCGTGAATCAACTGCAGGCGGCCGAGATTGCCCGCCTGCAGCAGCTCATCAACTCGGGGGCGGGGCAAGCGCCGCGCGCGGCCCCCGGGGGACGCTTCATGAACCGCGGCGGTTACTTCGGCAGCCCACGGTGAGCTGCGCGCCCCGTCGCATCCCACCCGGCCGAGCAAGCAGCTTTCGGCCTCGCCACCGCTTCGGCTAAGCTACGGCCTTCCTGGGGGTCACCGAAACTAGAGGGCCGCGCCGCGGTCGATTCTGATGCCTCGAACGATGCTCGTGACTGGCGGCGCCGGCTTCATTGGCTCGCATCTCGTCTACGCCCTGCTCGAACGTGGCGACCGTGTCCGCGTGCTCGACGACTTCAGCACGGGCAAGCGGGCGAACCTGGCCCCGCTCGAGTCACAAATCGAACTGATCGAGGGGAGCCTGCTCGAGCCGCAGGCGCTGGCCCGCGCCGTGGCCGGGGTGGATTGCGTCTTTCACGAAGCGGCGCTGGCGTCGGTCCCGCGCAGTCTCGAGTTTCCGCTGGATACGCATGCCGCGTGCGCCACGGGGACGCTGATATTGCTGGATGCCGCGCGGCGCGCTGGGGTGCGGCGGCTCGTCTATGCGGCGTCGAGCGCGGCCTACGGCAATCAGCCGACTCCCAAGAAGTCGGAGACCGCCCGTCCCGAACCGATCTCGCCGTACGGGGCCGCCAAGCTGGCCGCCGAGCATTACTGCCTGGCGTTTCACGCCTCGTACGGATTCGAGGCGGTCGCGCTTCGCTACTTCAACGTCTTCGGGCCACGGCAGGATGCCGATAGCCCCTACTCGGCCGTGATCCCGCTGTTCGTCAAAGCGCTCCTGGCGGGGCAATCGCCGGTGATCTACGGCGACGGCACGCAAAGTCGCGATTTCACCTTCGTGGCCAATGTCGTCCGCGGAAACCTCCTGGCCGCCGACGCTCCCCGCGCGCCGGGAAAAGTGATCAACGTGGCGATGGGCTCGAGCATCAACCTGCTCGACCTGCTGGACCATCTGCAACGGCTCCTCGGCACGCAGATCGCCCCCCGCTTCGAACCCCCGCGGGCGGGCGACGTCCGCGAGAGCATCGCCGATATTTCGCTCGCCCGGGAGATCCTGAAGTACGAACCGCAGGTCGGTTTCGCCGAGGGGCTCGAGCGCTCGATCGCCTACTACTTGGAGGGCGCCCAGTAACCGAGGCCAGCGCCCTCGGGAATTCGCCGGCAGGCGTTGCGCCCTCCAGCGGAGCGCCGGCTTTGATGAGGTTGGCCATGGACGAGCCGATCTCGAAGAGGCCGACTCCAGAAGTAACGATTTGGCCCCTTCGAGGCTGGGTGAACGTCAGCCATAATGGCGGGATGAACGAACCCTCCCCTGCCCCGCCGTCGTCGCAACCGAGCGGCGCGGAGTTTCTCTTTGTCACTTGCCAGGTGGGGGCCGAGCGCGCGCTCAAGGACGAGATCGCCCGCCACGATCCGGAGTTCCGCTTTGCCTATTCCCGTCCCGGCTTCGTGACGGTCAAGCTGCCGGCCGGCTTTCGGACCGATGAGTCGTTCGAGCTCGCCAGCGTCTTTGCGCGGGCCTCGGGTTTTTCGCTCGGACGCATCCGCGGCGAGACGCTGGCCGAACGGGTTCGTCAGTTCTGGGAGCTGGTGGGGACGCGCCAATTCGCGCGGCTGCATGTCTGGTCGCGCGACGCGCGCCCCGCGGGCGATCGCGGCTACTTGCCGGGGCCGACCGAAGCCGACGCGGAGGTCGCCCAGGCGCTCGCCGCCGCAGCTCCTCGAGCTGCTGCGGCAGAGCTGCTCGCGCCGACCCGGCCGGGGCAACTCGTACTCGATTGTGTGCTGATCGAGCCCATCACGAGTGTGGCGCCTGGCGAGACTCCTCC
>JAEUIK010000306.1 GCA_016793185.1 Planctomycetaceae bacterium
CAGGGCGCGGGCTCAGGATCGTTCCGGCTCAGGTTCGATCCAGTGGTGGACAAACGGGCGCGGGCCTTCTACGATTGCCGAATTCACAATTCCGTTGCGATTCGGCTGAGGAGACTGGCGCCGTGGACGTCGATTGGCTGATGGTGGTGTTTCGGTGGATGCACATCCTGGCGGCCATCACCGCCGTGGGCGCCACGATCTTTATGCGGCAGGCGCTGGGGCCGGCGGTGGCGACGCTGTCCGCGGACCAGCAGGCGGCGTTGCACGACGCGGTCCGCAAGCGGTGGGCGCTCTACGTCCACCTCTCGATTGGGTTCCTGTTGCTGAGCGGTTTCTATAACTTCATCGCCACGCTGCGGGGTTCCGAGTTCCCGGACGGCTCCAAGTACCACATGCTATTCGGAATCAAGTTCCTGCTAGCTCTGGCTATCTTCTTCATTGCGTCGATGCTGGTTGGACGGAGCGAGGCCTCGTCCCGATTCCGGCAACGACGCGAGTTTTGGCTGACGCTGAATGTGGTGCTGGCCGTGGTGCTCGTCTGCATCTCGGGAATCATGCGGTTCTTGCCGCGCACGCCAAAAGCCGCTGCCGAACCGCCAGCCGCGACGGCCTGGTTGGAGACAAATTCTTTGCGGTAAGCGGCACTACCGATTAGGCTAATAGCAGTGCGTCGGGTACTCGTCTCATTGCCGCGGATGGCACATCGAAGGCGGGACAGACGCCACCCGCGCGGGGCCCGCGAGGATGGATGAACTCGTGTGACGGAACATACTCCCGGTGAGTGCATGAACGATCGTACGCGTGCCATCGAAGTCTTGAAGCAAGCCCGCGAGGTGTTGTTGACGCGGTTGGCCGAGCGCGTGCTCGATAGCCGCGAGGACATTCTCGACGACGCCGGCGGGTACAGCTATTGCGGCGCGATTGAGGGCATGCACGATCAGCTCGGACAGCGCTTGGCCAATGTCGCAGCGATGCTCGCCCATCTGCAATCGGGCGAGGAGCAGCCCACAGCCTACGAGCCCGTGACGAGTGACGTGCTGAGCAGCGGGACCGAAGTCGACGCCGTCTTCGGGATCGGGCTTGAGCCGGTCGAGGATCAGGCCGCCGAGTGCCTGGAGAATTCGGGCACGACGCGTGACTCTTTCCGCGACAGCCGCAGCGTAAATACGACCTCAGTCTGGCACGGTTCCGGCCTGGCGGAGGGGAAGTTGAGCGAAGCCGGCGGAGCGCCTGGCGACATCTACGCTCTCGAGCCTGAAGGGGTGTGCGCGCCGCGTGTCGACTCGGACATCGCGCCGTCGCCCCCGGTCGTGGCCGATTCGGCAGACGCCGGTTGTCGCGACCATGTCATCCATGAAGCTGTTTTTCACGAGGCTGATTTCCGCAGCGTCGATTTGCTGCCGGCCGAATTCGATCCGGGGTCACGCAGCCCGACCGAGTCGGGCACGGGCGACATCGCGGCGGGCGAGTAAGAGGAGTTCGCGGTCGTGCCGCCGATGGACAAGAAAGCAAAGAAGCGCGTCGACGTGCTGCAGCAGCGTTTGCACAAACTGCAGCAGCAATTGGCCGGAGCCCGCAAACAGCTCGATGATCCGGAAGAGATCCCGCTGCTGGAACGGCAGATCAGCGAGGCAGCCGCCGAGCTCGAGCGGCTCAAGAGCACTCCTTAGCTGGCCGGGGCAAAATGCCGCGCCAACGGCACGGGCGTGCCTCCACGTCCGAGCCAAGTAAGTCGTTCGGGCCGCGCTGCCACTGGCCAGGCAGGTGCCGTTACTGGAGCGGCACCTTGCTGACGCCGTCCTTGTAAAGGCCGGGCTCCTCCTGCCCATCGCCGTCCCAGTCGCCGACAACCGGCAGATCGTCACCGTCGCCCCATTCGCGCAGCTGATCGTGCGGATCGAGCTTGCGGTTGTGATCCTGGTCGATGTACCAGACGCCTCGACGATAGACGCCGATCTCGTCAATCCCGTCGCCATCGAAGTCGCCAACCACCGGCAAGTCGCCGGGCAGACCGTATTCCACCTTTTCGTCGGCCTCGCTCCAGCGGCCATCGCCATTGGTATCTAGCCGCCAGGTGCCGCCGAAGAAGACACCGATGGTATCGGTGCCGTCACCGTTCCAGTCGCCGGTCACCGGCACGTAGCCGGCCACGCCGTAGCGGAAGACGTGATCGATCACGTCCGACCGCAAGTTGCCGCGTGCGGACTTTTTGAGCGTCCGCTCGCCGTGTGTGGCCAGCGTCGGCTTCGGCGGCAGGTTCTTAACTGGACCTGTCACGCGGTTGTACGGGTCGGGCAAGCCCGGTTCGGCGCGGATGGCCAGGTTGTCGCCGCCCCATTCCGGTCCGTACACGCCGATGTCAGTCTTGCCATCGCCGTCCCAGTCGCCCGTGATCGGCAAATCGCCTGCGGCGCCAAGTTTGACCCACAGGTCGTCCTCGTCCCAAATGCCGTTGCCGTTGAGATCAATGAACCACTCGCCGTCGGCAAAGACGCCGATGTCGGTGATGCCGTCGCCGTTGAAGTCGCCCGTGACGGGGATGCCGTCGGCGAGGCCGAACACGACTTGCCGCGGCGTCTCGTCCTGCGTCAACAGCTCCCACTGGCCGTGGTTCATCGGGGCGCCTGTCCACGAGGTCAGGTCGAAGCGGTTGCTGCTGAGAACTATGCTGCTGTCGACCGGGGCGAGGCCGCGGGGTGTACCGGCATCGATGATGCTCAGGTGCCACGAATAGCTGTCGAGATAGCCGTTGCCGCCGATATAGACGTTTTGCGTGAGCGGCCGCGGCATGTAGGGTTGCAGCGGCAGATACTGCGGCGCGCCGAGTCCATAGGCGGCCGCGGCAGCCGCCGGTGGCGAGAGCGTGGGCATCGGCACCAGGCCGAAGACCGGGGCCGGCGTCGGCGGGGCCGGGGGGGCCACCGTGGCCACTTCACTGAAGTTGTTCTCGACGCTCTCCTGACCGGCGCCGAGGTTGATTTGCACGATTGCATCAAACCGCGGATCGACCACCATCCCGACCGGCACGAGATCGCCCGGATTGATGGCGAGCCCCCCCAGCGAGCCCGGAGTGTCGATCCCGTCGACATAGGGCGACGGATGGTCCTCGAAGACCGTGTAGACGCCGGGCGGCAGGTTGTTGAACTCGTAGTAGCCGTCCGCGTCGGTGACCGCCGTGATCGGCTGGCCGGCTGCGTCAAGCACTGCCAGCCCATTCGCCGTGCCGAGTCGCAAAACGATTCCTGCCAGTGGCGTATCGTCCGAAGTGCGGACGCCGTCGCGGACGGAAGTGACATCCAGCGCCTGGCCGGGCTGCGCGGTCACAGCCGGTCCGTCCTGGAAGACATAGCCCGAAATCTTGCCGGGAGGAATCTCGCCGAAGTTATAGAAGTTGGCTTCCTGTCCGGCACCGAGCGTAATGCCGGTGATCGAGTCGCCGGGGTTGTTCGCGGTGCCCCCCGCGTCGCCGACCGTGTCGAGACCGTCGAAGTAGCCGTTGGGCTGAACCTCGGCAATCCCGTACGTGCCGGGTCGCAGGTTCAGGAAGCAGTAACTGCCATCGGCGCCGGTCACGACGGTTACCCCCGTCGCAATCCCGTTGGCGTCGAGCAGTCGCAGCGTCACTCCGGCGATGCCGGTCTCACCGGAATCGCGGACGCCGTTCTGGTTGAGATCGGCGTAGACGACGCCACAGAGGCTCGCGGGCTCGAGCTCGCAGAAGTTGTATTCGGTGGCGTTTACGCCCGAGCCGAGCACGATCTGCTGGAACTTGTTGTCGCCGACCTTCTGGCCGCCAGCGCTGCCGACCATGCTGCCAGCATCGAAGTAACCGTTGGGCTGGACTTCTTCGATACCGTACGTGCCTGGATTGAGATTCGTGAATGTGTAGCGGCCGTTCTGGTCGGTGGTTGTGCTGCGGAGCCGGGTGCCGTTGGCGTCGAGGAGCCAGACCGTGACACCCGTCAGCAGCGGTTCATCTTCGTCGTACTCGCAGTCCCCATCGCGGTCGGCATGGATCACGCCCGTGACGCTCGCCGGCAGCAGTTCGCAGAAGTCGTAATCCGTAGCGTTGACGCCCGAGCCGAGCGTAGCGCCCAGGATCTTGTTCGTGCCCGCGAGCTGGCCGCCGGCCGAGCCGACGCTTGAACCCGCCTCGTAGTACCCCGCGGGTTGAACTTCTTCGACGCCGTAGGTGCCGGGTTCGAGATCGGTAAAGGAGTACTCACCCTGCGCATTGGTCGTGGTGCTGCGCAGCCGGCTGCCGCTGGCGTCCAACAGCCAGATGGTCACGCCCGCGAGCATCGGCTCGCCTTCGTCGTAGAGGCAATCGCCGTCGAGATCGGCGTGGACCATGCCGCTCAGGCTGGCAGGCAACTTCTCGCAGAAGTTGTAATCCGTGGCATTGACGCCTGAACCGAGCGTGGCGCCCAGGATCTTGTTCGTGCCCGCGAGCTGGCCGCCGGCCGAGCCGACGCTCGAACCCGCTTCGTAGTAGCCGGCAGGCTGGATTTGCTCGACGCCATAGGTGCCGGGCTCGAGGTTGGTGAAGGTGTACTCGCCGTGGGCGTTGGTCGTGGTGCTGCGGATCCTGGCTCCGCTGGCGTCCAGCAGCCAGACCGTGACCCCTTCGAGCAGCGGTTCCCCCTCGTCGTAGAGGCAGTCGCCGTCGAGATCGGCGTGGACCATGCCGCTGAGCGAAGCGCCGACCATTTCGCAAAAGTTGTATTCCTGGGCGGCGGTTCCCGAGACGAGCGTGATGCCGACGAACTTGTCGTAGCCGACCGCCTGTCCCCCCGCGTTACCGAGGCTCGAGCCTCCCTGGTAATAGTTCGCGGGCTGAACTTCTTCGACCGTGTACTTGCCAGGGGCGAGCCCCGAGAAGAGATACTGGCCCTGCGCATTGGTCTGCGTCGTGGCGAGCAAGGTTCCCTGCTCGTCGTAGAGCTTGACGGTCACGCCGGCCAGCAGTGGCTCGCCCGAGTCGTACATGCAGTCGCCATCGAGATCGGCATGGATCATGCCGGTGATGCTGCTGGGGAGCAACTCGCCAAAGTCGTAGTTGACGCCGTTGGCAGCGCTAAGCAGGGTGATGCCGGTGATGGTGTCGCCAGGATTGTTGGCGGTTCCGCCGAGGCTGCCGGCGGCATCCTTGCCGTCGAGCCAACCGGCGGGCTGCACTTCGGCCACGCCATAGGCGCCCGGTCGCAGCCCCGACGCGATCCAGAAGCCATTCGCATCGGTGACGACGACGGTCGGATCGGGGACGGAGCCCGAGGTCGGCAGGTATTGCACGACAACTTGCGCTCCGGCGATTCCCTCCTCGCCGACGTCGCGAATG
>JAEUIK010000320.1 GCA_016793185.1 Planctomycetaceae bacterium
GGAGCAGCCGCATCCATATTCTCGATACCGCCGACCCCCGTGCGCCCAGGATCCACAAGGTCATCGAGCCAGCAGAAGTCAAACGGACCGGGCTCTCCGCGCCGCACACCGTGCATTGCCTCGGCGACGGAACCGTCGTCATCTCGATGCTCGGCGACGCCGCGGGGAACGGACCGGGGGGCTTCCTGCAGCTGGACGCCGAGTTCAACATTCTCGGCCGCTGGGAAAAGAACCTTGGCGCCATGAAGTACAACTACGACTTCTGGTACCAGCCGCGCAAGAACGTCATGGTCTCGAGCGAATGGGGCGCGCCCAAGACCTACCAGGCCGGCTTCAAGGTCGACGACGTCGCCGCGGGCAAGTACGGCACGCAGATCCACTTCTGGGATTTCCAGGCGCGCGAGCCGAAGCAGACCATCGACCTCGGCGACCAGGGACGCATTCCGCTGGAAGTGCGCTTCCTCCACAACCCCGACAGTCCTCACGGTTTTGTCGGCGCGGCCCTCTCAAGCTCGCTCTGGCACTACTACCAGGAGGGGAGCCAGTGGCGGGCCGACAAAGTCGTGCAGGTCGAGCCCGTCGAGCTCAAAGGCTGGACGATGCCGGTCCCCGGTTTGATCACCGATCTCGTGATCTCGATGGACGATCGTTACGTCTACTTCTCGAACTGGCTGCACGGAGATCTGCGGCAATACGATATCAGCAATCCCGCCAGGACCCGGCTGACGGGCCAACTATGGCTCGGCGGCCTCCTCGGCAAGGCGCCGCCGTTCCGCGGCCGGCAACTGGTCGGCGGGCCGCAGATGCTGCAGCTCAGCCTCGACGGGCGGCGTCTTTACGTCACCAGTTCGCTCTTCAGCACGTGGGATAACCAGTTCTACCCAGAGCTGGCCAAGACGGGATCGTTTCTCCTGCAAGTCGACTGCGACCCTGAAGGCGGCATGCGGCTCAACGACAAATTCTTCGTCGACTTCGGTCGGGAACCCCTCGGTCCGTCGCGCGCTCACGAGATGCGCTATCCGGGCGGCGACTGCACCTCCGACATCTGGACCTGATGGCCGTATGAACCCGATCACGATCGGCACCGATATTGTCGAATGCTTGCGGATTGCGCAGATGATCGAGCGCCATGGCGAGCTCTTCATCAACCGCGTGTACACAGCCTACGAAATCCAGTACTGCCAGAGCCGGAAGCAATCGACACAGCACTTTGCCGGCCGCTGGGCGGCGAAAGAAGCGGTCCTCAAGGCCTTGGGCACCGGTTGGATCAAAGGCATCAGTTGGCGCGACGTCGAGGTCCGCAACGATTCCGGCGGCAAGCCTTCGATCGCGCTCTACGGCGGCGCCAAGGAGATCGCCACGCAGCTGCGGCTGCGACAGATGCTGATCAGCATCTCGCACTGCCGGAGCCATGCCACGGCGTTCGCCATGGCACAGCTCGAGACGCCGGGCACGTCCTGAAGCGCGTCGGTTGCCCAGAAGCAATTTGCGGTCGGGGCGAACGCCGATCAGAATCGGGCCTGCGTAGCTATCGGCCTGCGTACTGACTCGAGGGGCCCCGTGCGATGATTTTTCCCTGGCGGACCGACGCGCCAGTCTATCACTTCCCGTTCGCCACGATCGGCCTGATCGTGGTCAACTGGCTCGTGTTTGCCTGCGCGTTCCAGGAAGCCGCGGATCTCGAGCCGTACATCCTGCACTACGGCCAGGGACTGCAGCCGATCCAGTGGGTGACGTCGAACTTCATTCACGGCGACCTCCTGCACCTGCTCGGCAACATGCTGTTTCTCTGGACCTTCGGTCTGATCGTCGAGGGGAAGCTCGGCTGGTGGAGGTTCCTGCTCCTGTATCTGGGAATCGGCATCGGTGAGTGCGCCTTCGAGCAGAGCGTCACGCTCGGCCTCGCCGAGGGAGGTTCGTTCGGCGCGTCGTCGGTCGTATTTGGGCTGATGGCCATTGCCCTCGTCTGGGCGCCCAAGAACGACGTCACCTGCCTGGTGTTCATCGGCTTTCGACCCTTCAACTGGGACGCGCCGGTCCTGGTGTTTGCGATGCTGTACATCGGGCTGCAGGTCGCTCTGGCTGCCCTGGCCGGCACCGAAATCTCCAGCGCTCTCCTGCACCTGTTCGGCATCGCCATCGGCCTGGCAGTCGGCGTGGGCCTGCTCAAGCTCGGCTGGGTCGATTGCGAGGGCTGGGATCTCTTCAACGTGCTCCGCGGACGCCAGCACGAGGCGCAGTCCGAACTGCGCAAGACGCGGCGCGACGACGCCGACGAGATCCCGTTGCAGCTCGACCCGGCTGGCTCGCTTCGGCACCTCACCGCGATGGCCCAAGCGGGCCACGTGCAGTCGGTGCCGGCGCTCTACTAGCGCCTCCGGCGCGAATCGGGGAGTCGGCCGCTCCCGAAGCCCGAGCTCGTGCAGTTGGTCGCCGCTCTGCATCAGCAGAAGGCCTGGACCGATTCGGTGCCCATCATGGTCGACGTGCTGCGGATGCACCCACAACAGTCCGCACGTGTGCGACTCCGTTTGGGCCAGATCGTCCTCCAGTACGAGAACCGCCCCCACCAGGCTCTGCGGGTGCTCCAGAAGATCGCCCCTGGCGAGTTGCCCGAGAATCTCGAAGCGACACGGCAGCAGTTGATGGCGCGGGCTGAGTCGCAGCGCGACGCGGGCGAGCTGGAGCTCCAGGCCGAGGACTGGTAGGCGTGCGCGCCACGGCAGGGCTGACGTCCCAGTCGAGCAACGCCCCTTCCGCGGGTCTACCCCCTATTTGCCGGCCTTTTTCTTGGCGGGCGCTTTCTTGGCGGCAGGCGCCTTTTTCGGAGCCGCTTTTTTGGGAGCCGCCGCCTTCGCCCCCCCTGCCCCGCGGCGCATCGCCTTCTTCTTGGGGGGGCCGAGCGCGGCGCGAGCTGCCAGCAGGTCAAGCGCCTGCTGCTGGGTGAGCGATTCCGGCGCCAGATCCTTGGGCAGCGAGGCGTTCGTCACGCCGTCGGTCACATACGGACCATAGCGGCCCGAGAGCAACTGGATCTTCTGCTTCGTGACCGGCGATTCTTCGAGCACCTTGAGAGGCTCCTTGGGCGCGCCGAAGCCGCGGCGGACCGCCTTGGGCTGCGCGAGCAACTCCACGGCCTGCTCGAATGTTACATCCAACGGAGAGAGATCGGCCGGCAGCGAGCGAGTCTCGGCGCCGCACTTGATGTACGGCCCAAACCGCCCGTTCTGGGCAATGATCGGCTCATTCAGCGTGGGATGGTCGCCCAAGTTGCGCGGCAGCGACAAGAGCCGGAGCGCGACATCGAGCGTCACATCCTTCACGTCCATGCCCCGCAGCAGCGAAGCATTTTGCGGTTTCTCTTCGTCTTCGGCCGTGCCGCGTTGCACGTAGGGACCAAAGCGACCAACCTTGAGATAGACCGGCTTGTTGGTCTCGGGGCAAATCCCCAGCGGTTCGTCCCCCTGGGCTGCCCGCTCGAAAAGCTCGCGGGCCTTAGCGAGGGTCATCTCATCGGGGGCCAGGTCGTCGGTGATGCTCGCGCGGCGTTCGCCCCATTGGAGGAACGGACCGAAGCGGCCGACGCGCACGAACACATCCTCGGCCGCGGCCCCGTCGCCCAACTTGCCGAGATGAATCCGGCTCACCTCGCGGGCGTCGATCTCGTCGACCTTGTGGGCGAGCTGCGCCTTGAGCCCGGGACGGCCGTCGCCGTAGTAGAAGTTGTGGAGGTACTCGGTGCTGCCCGCCTCCCCGCGGCTGATGGCGTCGAGATCGTCTTCCATCTGGGCCGTGAAGCGGTAATCGACCAGATCCGGGAGATGCCCTTCGAGCAGGTTGGAGACGGCAAACGCGGTCCAGGTGGGGACCAGCGCGGTGCCCCGCTTGGTGGCGTACTCGCGTGCGAGGATCGTATCCAGAATCATCGCATAAGTGCTGGGACGGCCGATGCCGAGTTCTTCGAGCGTACGGGTCAGCGTGGCTTCGGTGAACCGCGGCGGCGGCTGCGTGGTATGCGACTTGGGCTCAAGCTGCCGCAGGTCGAGCTGCTCTCCCACCTGCACGGCGGGGAGTACGGTCTCCTTGTCGGCCAACTCGGCCTGGGGATCGTCGGCTCCCTCGACGTAGGCCCGCAGGTATCCGGGGAAGTCGATCGTCTTGCCGCCGATCTGGAAGGCGGCACCCCCCCCTTCAATCAGCAGCGTGATCCGCCGGCCGCGGGCGTCGGTCATCTGGCTGGCGACTGTGCGCTTCCAGATCAAGTCGTAGAGCTTGAATTCCTCGTCGCTGAGTTGCGAGCGGAGCTCGTCGGGAAGCGTGAAGGGATGCCCGGCCGGGCGGATTGCCTCGTGCGCCTCCTGGGCATTCTTGACTTTCGTCTGG
>JAEUIK010000357.1 GCA_016793185.1 Planctomycetaceae bacterium
CTCCGTTGCCGAGGTAGCCTGCGCCGGGATTGGGACCGGGCAGGTCCTGGAACTGCTGCCCCAGGGCCCGCGGAGCCCCGCAGGCGACCAGCAGGACCAGCAGCACAAACACCAGCCGAGTTGGGCGAGTTGGCGACTTCACGAGGGATTCGAACTCCATCCGCGCGATTCGGGTTCGCCGCCTGAATTGCTGAGTTGCTCGCGAGCCCCGCCTGGCTCGACGATGGGTGCCACGCGACCGGCCTGACTAAGGCATAGGCCGCGCGAGCGATCTCCCGCGCCGTGCCGCCGGGTTGCGGTCGCTAGACGACCTGGCGCGGGGCGGGAGTATAGTCGCGGTCGCGATCGGCTCGCAACAGGGATTTCGCCAGATCGTGCAGGGCGACCGGATCCCGAACACCTTTCGGAATCGGCAGATAGGCGCTTTGGGCATCGGCAATTCGCAGCCGGCCCTGGCTGGCGGTTGCCAGCGTCTGGATCTGCTGGCGCGCCGTGTAGGTAAAGACGAGGTAATCGTCCTCCAAACGAATTCCGTCGACCGACCAGCGGCCCGCGAGCAACCGCAGCTCGGCCAGCGACCGGAGCCAGGCCACGGGCGGAGGGGGCGGACCAAAGCGGTCGGCGATCTCGGCCTGCAGCTCCTCAAGCTCTTGCTCGGTGGTCACGCGCGTGAGTCGTCGATACAGGTCGATCTTGGTCCGCATGTCAGGCACGTAGCTGCGCGGAATGTACGCCCGACCTGGGAGCTGAATGTTGACGTCGGGCGCCTGGCGTGCCGGCAGATTCTTCATCTTCCGCACGGCTTGTTCCAGCAGCTGGCAATACAGCTCGTAGCCGACGGCGGCGATGTGTCCGCTCTGTTCGGTGCCGAGGATGTTGCCTGCCCCGCGGATTTCGAGATCGCGCATGGCGATGGCGAACCCGGCCCCGATCTGGCTGAACTCCTCGATCGCTCGCAAACGCTTGGCGGCGGTCGACGAGAGCGACTGATTGGGGTCGATCAGCAGGTAGCAGTAGGCACGATGCTTGTAGCGTCCGACGCGCCCGCGCAGTTGATGCAGGTCGGCTAGCCCATAGTGGTCGGCCTGGTCGATGAAGATCGTGTTGGCATTGGGGATATCGAGGCCGCTCTCGATGATGGTCGTCGAAAGCAACAAGTCGAAGCGATGATTGACGAAGTCGAGCATCACCTCTTCGAGTTCCCCTTCGGCCATCTGTCCATGCCCCACGCGGATCCGCGCCTCGGGCACGATCTGCCGCAGGCGCCCGGCCAGGGCTTCGATGTCGTAGATGCGATTGTGAACGAAGAAAATCTGCCCCTCGCGATTCAGTTCGCGCAACACGGCGTGGCGAATCAGGTCGGGCTCGAACCGCGTGACGCGGGTCTCGACCGAGAGGCGATCTTCGGGGGGCGTCGTCAGGTTCGAGATGTCGCGCAGTCCCAAGAGCGACATGTGCAGGGTCCGCGGAATGGGAGTCGCCGTGAGCGTGAGCACGTCGATGATCTGGCGGAGCGTCTTGAGCCGCTCTTTGGCCTGCACGCCAAATCGCTGTTCCTCGTCGATCACGACGAGCCCCAGGTTATGGAACTGCACGTCGGGCTGAACCAGGCGATGCGTGCCGATGACGATATCGATCTCGCCGGTCGCCAGCCGCTCGAGGACCTGCTGCTGTTGCTTGCCGGTCAGGAACCGGCTGAGCGCGGCGATCTCGAAGGGATACTCGGCCATTCGCGCCGTGAACGTCCGGCGATGCTGCTCGGCCAGGACCGTCGTGGGGACCAGCACGGCCACTTGATGGCCGCTGTCGACCGCCTTGAAGACCGCCCGCATCGCCACCTCGGTCTTGCCGTAGCCGACGTCGCCGCACACGAGGCGATCCATCGGTCGCGGGGCGTGCATATCGTGCTTGATGGCCTCGATCGCGTCGAGCTGGTCCTTGGTCTCGGTGTAAGGAAACGCGGCGTCGAACTCGTTCTGCCATTCGGTGTCGAGCGGAAAAGCGATCCCGGGGCGCGCCGCGCGTGTGGCCTGCAGCGACAGCAAATCGGCCGCCAGGTCGGTGACCGCCTTCTCGGCGCTCTCCTTGTGTCGCACCCAGGTCCGCGAGCCGATCCGCGCCAAGGGAGGGCGGTGCTTGGTGCCGCCGACGTACTTCTGCACCAGCTCGATCCGCGAGGCTGGCACGAAGATCTTCGTTCCCCCATGAAACTCGAGTTCGAGGTGCTCTTCGACCTGTTCGCTGTTTTCGAGCAGCTTGAGCCCGAGATAGCGGGCGATGCCGTGCGAGACATGGACGACGTAATCCCCCTCGCGCAGATCGAGAAAACTGTCGATGGTCCGGCCCAGGTGCCGCTGTGCCGGTCGGGCGGCGTCACTGCGCTGGAATAGTTCGTTGCTGCTGAGGACGAGCACGCTGGCAGGGACCAGCCGAAAACCTTCGCGGAGGCGTCCGACCAGCAAGGCGAGCCTACCTTCGGTCGCCAGGCGCGTGCTTCCCAGCAGGTCGTTGAGGCGTTTGACTTCCGCGTCCGTCGAGCAGACGATCACGACGCGCTGCCCTTCGACTCCTTGCAACTGGTCGCGAACGTGCGCCACGTCGCCGGTAAAGCGCTCCACCGATTCGATCTTGAGGTGGCACGCCGTGTCAAACGTGCCGCCAGCGATGCCTTCGGCGGTGACCGACGGAAACTTGTAGACCCGCTTGAGCGTCGCGCTGACCGTGTGGAATTCCGGCGGGTGCTCGAGACGCGCGAGATACTGCCGACCCTCTTCCTCGAGCTTGCTCGGCTCGACGAGCTGAAACCAGCACCGGGGCGACAGGTAATCCGCCAGGTGGGCGGGCTGAGGGCTGCGCGGATCGACCACGGTAATGTCGATCTCCTCGAGCGCGGCCAGGCTCCGCTGGGTCGACACCTCGAAGCGGCGAATTGACTCGATCTGGTCGCCGAACAATTCGATCCGCACCGGATCGTATGAGTCGGCCGCAAAGATATCGAGAATGCCCCCGTGTACGGCGAATTCGCCCGGCAACTCGACGGCGGTCATGTTCTGGAAACGGTGCTCGACCAGCCAGGCCAGCAATTCGGTGACGTGCAGCTCGTCTCCGACCCGCAGCGTGCGCGTTTGCGCGACCAGATCCTCGCGCGAGGGAACGGGCTGCGACAAGGCCTGGATGCTGGTCACGATCAGCCGGGGAGCCTGGTTCGACGCGAGCTGCTTGAGGACCCGCAGCCGGTCGCCGAAGACCTCGTCGCGCACCACCCGATCGGTGGGAAGCGACTCCCAAGCCGGGAAACGCTGGGCGGGCGTGTTCGTGAACAGCCGCAGATCGTCGACCAGGTCGTCGACCTCGCTGGTGTGCGGGCACACGACCACGAGGCCGGCCGGGGCATGCTTGAGGAGTGCCGCCGCGGCGAGCGCGCACGACGATCCCCAGACTCCGTCGAGAGTCGCCCCCTCGCCTGCCTGCAAAGCGGCAACCACTTCGGCGAAGCCCGCCACCGCTTCCAGGCGGCCAACCAGCTCAACCAACGGGCTGGCAGCCGATGCGAGCGCTGCCGTTGATGCCATAAGTCTTGTGTGCAAATTCTAGGTATCGCCGGCGTTTAGGAAAGACCAATGCCGCCGCTACCGGCTGGCGAACCGCAACCCGGCCAGCTTGGCATCGATCCATGCGTCGGTGATCTCGCGTTCGTCGATGATGGTGTGCCAGAGATTCCGGGCCCGGACGAAGCGGCGGAGATTGCGCAGCGACTCGGCCAGTGTCGGCCGATCGATGTCGAGATCCACCGGGTGATAGCGGAGCCCAATGCGGTCCAGCAACGACGTGATCCACTCGACGCGATTCTGCTGCAGGCGGCTGAGGATGTAGATTCCCAGTCCGACGATCTGACCGTGGATGAACGGGCGAGCGAGCCTTTCTTCAAGCTCGTAGAACAAGTAATGCTCAGAGCCTTCCTCCGCACGGTAGTGATCGGCGGGCAGGCAAATCGTGTTCACGCGCAGATAGCCGTCGACGATCGCTTGCAGCCCCGCATCAGTCACCCGGCGAATCTCATCGGCCAGTCGCTCAACGTTGGCAACAAGATCGCGGGCACGGGCCACGTCGTCGGGACTGAAGGGGTGCTCGTGATGGCCGGCGCGGTGCGCCAATTCCCAATCGAAGGTCGCGGTATGAATCGAGAGGATGTCGCCGACCCCGGCGATGTTCAGCTCCGGCGGCGCTGAGCGAATCAGTTGGTAGTCGATCACCAGCGGATCCGGGCTGGCATGCCCGACGTACTCGACCCGGTGTTGCAGGCGAACAGCTGCCTTGGGGGTCACGAAGGCGTCGACGCTGATGATCGTCGGCACGGTCACCAGCCGCGCGCCGCGCCGCCAGGCAAAGTATTTGCCGAGATCGATCGCCTGACCCCCGCCGACGGCCAGAATCGTGTCGCACTCTGGCAGCTCGGCCAACTGGCGCTCGAGCACGTCGCGCTCCATCGATTCGACGTGGATGACGGCCATGGGCACGGCGCCGAGCCGGTCGCGCACGAGTTGCCAGGGGATCGGCATGGTGGCGACGACAAATCGCCCAAGTTCGCGTCCCAAGCCATCGATGCTGCCCGAACCGGTTCGCAGGCTGAGAACGTTGGTCTGGCCGTCGATGTCGGACATGACACACTCACTGGTGGTGTTCGCGGATCGCGCTAATTGGCACTTCGTGGCGGCCCGGCCGTGCCGTTGCGAATGCGGCGCCAGCCGTAACCGACGTACAGCAGCAGCCCCAAACCGATCCCGCCGGCCGTAACCCGCGCCGTCGTGGCGGTGCTGACTGTCTGAGCATCGCCCGTGTTGGGCATCAGCAGGGCCACAACGACTCCCAGTGTCCAGGCGAGCGCCGCGATGGCAACCGGCACGCGCCACCGCCCCAGGCCGAAGCCCCCGCTCACTCCCGATCGGGCCGGGGCGAAGAGCGCCGAGACGACGATCCCCGCATACCCCAAGTAGCCGGTCACGGCCGAGATCGACGTAATCGCGTTCAACTGTTCGAAGTACGACAGCCCGAGCACCAGCAGGACGATCACCACCCAGACCAGCAGGATCACATTGCGCGGGGTTTGATGGACGGCGTGGACTTGCTTGAGCACGCTTGAACCGGGGAGCATGTTGTCGCGGGCCAGGGCGAAAAGCAGGCGCGTCGTCGCGGCCAGGCTGGCGACGCCGCAGGCGAAGATCGAGGCGAACAAGACCAGCATCACAGCCGGCGTGATCCAGGTCCCCAGCCGTTGCTGAATGATCGTCAAGAGGGGGGCGTCGCCGATCGCCTGCACCGAGCGGAGGTCGCCGATGGCCAGGATGAACGCCGCCAGCATCAGGAAGCCGCCGATACCCGAGCTCAATTCCGACATGATGATCGCCTTCGGGACGACGTCGCGAGGCTGATGGGTCTCTTCGGCGAGATCGGCGGCAGCCTCGAAGCCCGTCAGACACCAGGCCCCCAACAACAGCGAGAAGGCGAATGCCTTGGCGTCGGCCGGCTGTCCCGTAGCGTAATTCGTGCTGTCCAACAGGAAGGAAAAGCCGTCGGGGCGCGAGAAGCCGTACAGCAGCAGCAAGGCCAGGGTCACGACGGCCGCGCCAACGATCTCGGCGATCACCCCGACGTCATTCACAAGCGCCGCCAGCCGAATCCCCCAGAGATGAATGATGGCGATTGCCGAAATGATGACGACGACCAGTCCCAGACTGTGCCCTGTCACCGTACAGCCAGGATGGACGAACCCATGCAGGTAGTCGGCCAATGTCTTGCAGATTCCCGGAAAGCCGGTAAGCCACTGCAGGGTGAGCAGCCAACCAACGAAGAAGCCGTAGTGCGGACTCACCAGCCGCGAGGCCCATTGATATCCGTAGCCCGAGAGGGGAATGCGCGTGGCGAGATCGGCGATGACCAACGCCACCAGCAACTGGCCGACGACCGCGAGGCTCCACGACCAGATAACGGCCGGTCCGGCCTGGCGAATGCCGTGGCCGAAATTCGCAAAAATGCCCGTCGTAATCGAAATGAGCGAGAACGACAGGGCGAAGCTCGAAAAGGCCCCCATCGTACGCTGCAACTGCTGCCGGTAGCCGAACGTCTCCAGCTCTGCGGCCGCGCGTCGATCCAACTCGTCGCGCCGAACTTCAGCATCGTCTGCGGGAGAGCCGTGCGGATCGTGAACGGTCATTGCAAAGCCTCATCCGGCCAGCCAGCCGGCTCCGAGGCCGACGAGTCGGTGCGTCAGCGAAGAGTATCGCGGAGGCTCGCCCGATCGACAATGCCCGTCGGATGATCCGCTGGGCATGCGCACCGCCGGCGCATCGAACGCGACTAGGAGTTGAGTCGCCAGAGCGCAACATTCAGCACGCTGGCGAAGCTGACCCAGGCGAGGTACGGGACGAGCAGGATCGCGGCCAGTCGGTGATAGGGCCAGAAGCTGACGAGAGTGCCGAGAATCGCCACCCACAACGCGACAATCTCGACGGCCCCCCAGCCCGGCGATCGCAGGGCAAAGAAGATCCCCGACCAAGCCAGGTTGAGCGTCAACTGAACGAGGAAGAACGCTAGCGGGAGGGGCGCACCCTCCCAGCCGTGCCGCCGCCAGATCAACCACGCCGCGAGGGCCATCATCACATAGAGCGCCGTCCACACGGGGCCAAAGATCCAGTTCGGAGGGTTCCAGGTGGGCTTGATCAGGCTGTCGTACCAGTCGGGCATGCCCAACATCGTGAGCCAACCTCCCATGCCGGCGACGGCCAAGCAGAGGGCGATCCAGCCGAGGAGCCCGGCTGCGTTGAACCAATTTGTGGAGCGGCGCATCAGCACGGCGTCCATGATGGTTTTCCCTTTCCTCTCAGTGAGCAGAGTCCTATCGTTCGGCGCTCGGCACTCGACCGGCCGTCTTGCGCGAGCCTTGGAGAGCGGCGAACGCCTGCAAAGCCTTGGATCGCGCCTCGCCGTGATCCACGAGGGGACGCGGATAATTCTTGCCCAGCCGCACCTCGGCGTCCTGCAGCACTTCGGGGGGGGCTTCGTGCGGCCTGTGGATCCACCGCGCGGGGAGCCTGGCCAACTCGGGGATCCACTGCCGGATGTAGTCTCCCTGCGGGTCGAATTTCTCACCTTGGCTGGTGGGATTGAAGATCCGAAAGAAGGGAGCCGCGTCGGCGCCGCAGCCGGCCGTCCATTGCCAGCCCAAAGTGTTATTCGCCAGGTCCGCGTCGACCAGCGTATCCCAGAACCACTCGGCGCCGCGCTGCCAGGGAATCAACAGATCTTTGACCAGGAACGACGCGACCACCATGCGAACTCGATTATGCATCCAACCTGTCCGCCACAGTTGGCGCATCCCGGCGTCCACCAGGGGGTAGCCGGTCAGGCCTCGTTGCCAGGCCCGCAGCCGGGCAGGATCGTCGCACCA